>JAIXXE010000091.1 GCA_027490875.1 Alphaproteobacteria bacterium | reverse complement strand
GCCCACCGGCCCCGACCAATACGGCAAGGAACGCACCGCCGTCTGCTGCCTAAGCTCGGTCAATCTGGAAAGTTTTGAAGAATGGAGCAAAGACCCTCAGTTCATTGAAGACCTGATGGGTTACCTCGATAATATTCTGCAAGACTTCATCGACCGCGCGCCCGACGCCATGGAGCGCGCCCGCTACAGCGCCATGCGCGAGCGTGCGGTGGGCTTGGGCGCCATGGGCTTCCACAGCTTTTTACAGATGAAGAACATCGCCTTTGAAAGCGTGATGGCCAAAGTCTGGAACAAAAAAATGTTCAAGCACATCAAGGAAGGCGCCGATGCCGCCAGCATCAAGCTGGCCCATGAACGCGGCCCCAACCCCGATGCCGCCGAGGCCTTGGTGATGGAACGTTTCAGCCACAAGATTGCGATTGCCCCCAACGCGAGCAGCAGCATTTACTGCGGCAACGCCAGCCCGGGCATCGAGCCTTACCCCAGCAACAGCTACAACCACAAGACGCTGGAAGGCACCTTTAACGTGCGCAACAAGCACCTGAAAAAGATTCTGGTTGCCTACGGCCGCGACGACGAAGACACCTGGACGAGCATCACGGTCAACGGCGGCAGCGTCATGCACCTCGATTTCCTGACCGACGCCGAACGCGACGTGTTCAAAACCGCCTTCGAACTCGATCAGCGCTGGCTGATTGAACATGCCGCCGACCGCACGCCCTACATCTGCCAGGCGCAAAGCCTCAACGTGTTCCTGCCCGCCGACGTGCACAAGCGCGACCTGCACATGCTGCACTACACCGCCTGGAAGCGCGGCATCAAAACCCTGTACTACTGCCGCAGCAAATCGTTGCAACGGGCCGAGGTTGTCAGCCTGCCCAACAACAAATCGGTGGCCGAGCCCAAGGCGCAAATCATGCTGAAGGCCACCGGCACCGGCGATGCCTCACCTAAGTACGAAGAATGCTTGGCTTGCCAATAAACCTGGCTCGCCAAGATAACCAAGTTTCCCCCTTTTCAGCCCTGCCAAAAGGGCATAAAAGGGGCCAAGGCCGAAGGGGTTCGGCACAACCACAGCAACAGGGGAGAAGCTTGCATGACCGCCGATGTCATCAATTTCGAACCAGCGGCCACCAAGGTTCAGTACCGGGCGGCCACACAAAAACACCAAGCGGCGGGAACGACGATGCCTAACCTGATGGAAGAACGAATTGGTTACAAACCTTTTGGTTACCCCTGGGCCTACGAAGCGTGGCTGATGCAGCAACGCATTCACTGGCTGCCGGAAGAAGTGCCCATGGCCGACGACGTGAAGGACTGGAACGTCAAGCTGACAGCGCCAGAAAAAAACCTGTTGACACAAATCTTCCGCTTCTTCACCCAAAGCGATGTGGAAGTGAACAACTGCTACAACCGCCACTACATGCAGGTGTTTAAGCCCACCGAAGTGCTGATGATGCTGGGCAGCTTTTCTAACATGGAAACCGTGCACGTGGCCGCCTACAGCCACCTGCTCGATACCATCGGGATGCCTGAGCTGGAGTACAGCGCCTTCATGGAATACGCCGCGATGAAGGACAAATACGACTACATGCACGGCTTCGACATGAGCAACAAACACAACATCGCCATGACAATGGCCGTGTTTGGCGGCTTTACCGAAGGCCTGTCGTTGTTTGCCAGCTTTGCGATGCTGATGAACTTCCCGCGCTTTAATAAAATGAAGGGCATGGGCCAGATTGTTACCTGGAGCGTGCGCGACGAAACCCTGCACTGCCAGTGCGTGATTAAACTGTTCAATACCTTTGTGCAGGAAAACCCCGAAATCTGGACGCAAGCCCTGCGCGACGACATCACCAATGCCTGCAAAAAAATTGTAAGCATGGAAGACAAGTTCATCGACCTGGCCTTCGAAATGGGGCCGGTGGAAGGCATGGTCGCCGACGATGTGAAGGGCTACATTCGGTACATTGCCGACCGCCGCCTGCGCAGCCTGAACCTCGAGCCAGTCTATGGTGCCGACAAAAACCCGCTGCCGTGGATGGACCTGATGCTGAATGCCGATGAGCATGCCAACTTCTTCGAGCAACGCAGCACCGAATACGCCAAGGCCAGCACCAAAGGTAACTGGGACGAAGCCTTTGACGCGATGATTGAAACCAGTACCATCGACACCGCCCACAGCCCGGTTAACATGGAAGAGTGGAGCCAATCCAAACTCGCCAACGTGTTCAAGCCACTGCAAGAGCAGTTTGGTAAGGTCTAACCAAACGTCTCTGCAACACAAAGCCCCCATCTGGGGGCTTTGTTGTTTAGGCTTACCAGGCCCCTAAACGTCGAGGTTACTCACGGCCAGCGCGTTCGACACAATAAAGTCCTTGCGCGGCTCCACCACGTCGCCCATCAGCGTGGTGAACAGCCCATCCGCCGTAATGGCGTCATCGACTTTCACCTGCAGCAAAATGCGGTTGTCGGGGTTGAGCGTGGTATCCCACAGCTGTTCGGCGTTCATTTCACCCAAGCCCTTGTAGCGCTGAATCTGCAGCCCCTTGCGCCCTTCGGCCAGCACGGTGGTGTGCAGCTCGCCGGGGTTAGCCCAACTATGGGTTGTTTCTTTAAACACCACCGCGCCGCCTTGCAGCAGGGGCAGCAAGTCAGCCCGTAGCTGGAGCAATTGGCGATACGCCGTGGCATGCAGCATGGCTTTATCCAGCGTGCGGCGTTCGGGCACACCGGCCACCACGCGTTGCAGCTGCACGCGGGGCTGGCCTTCAGCGCCGGGCACCAAGGCCAGTGTCCAAGCGGTGCTGTCGGCAGGAGTGAGGCGATTCACCACCGGCTCCAGTGCCGCCAGCAAGGCTTCGGCAGCCGCAGTGTCATCCAGCGCGCTGGTGCTGGCATTGGCAGCCAACAGGGCCCACGCCATAAACTCGGGCAAGGCTTGCTGCCGTGCCAACTGGGCAGCGTAGCCGGTCGCTTTCCCCGCCACCATGCAGGTTGCCAGCAGGTCGGCGCCAAAGCGCTGCTCACCACCCTGTAAAGTCAGGCGCGCGCCTTCCAGCACACTGCTGGTCAGGTATTGCTCCAGCACGGTATCATCTTTTAGGTAAATCTCGCTCTTGCCCTTGGCCACGCGGTACAGCGGCGGCTGGGCAATATACAGGTGCCCCGCAGCAATCAAGTCGGGCATGTTGCGGTAGAAGAAGGTCAGCAGCAGCGTCCGGATATGGCTTCCATCAACGTCGGCGTCGGTCATGATGATAATTTTATGGTAGCGCAGCTTATCCAGCGTAAAATCGTCGTGGCCAATCCCTGTCCCCAGCGCCTTAATCAGGGTGCCAACCTCTTGGCTGGCCAGCATGCGGTCAAAGCGAACCTTTTCCACGTTCAAAATCTTCCCGCGCAGCGGCAAAATGGCCTGACGGGTGCGGTCGCGGCCCTGCTTAGCGCTCCCGCCCGCACTGTCTCCTTCCACAATAAACAGCTCACTCTTGGCAGGGTCTTTTTCGCTGCAGTCGGCCAGCTTACCGGGCAAGTTTGCCACTTCCAATGGGCTCTTGCGGCGCGCCAGTTCACGGGCACGGCGGGCTGCATCACGCGCCAGTGCGCTCTCAATCACCTTGGCAATCACGGCCTTGGCGGCGGCAGGGTTTTCTTCAAAGTAGGCACCCAGCCGCTCGTTCACCACCTGTTCAACCACAGGCCGAACTTCGCTGCTGACCAGTTTATCTTTGGTCTGGCTGCTGAACTTGGGGTCTGGCACCTTCACCGACAGCACGCAGGTTAAGCCTTCCCGCGCATCGTCACCCGTTAGGCCGCTTTCCATCTTGGCCTTTTTCAGCAGGCCGCTTTAGGTTGCGTAGGCGTTAATAATCCGGGTCAGCGCGCCCCGAAACCCCATCACGTGGGTTCCGCCATCGCGCTGCGGAATATTGTTGGTAAAGGGGAAGACGTTCTCGGTGTAGCCGTCGTTCCATTGCAGCGCGCATTCCACCGTAATTTCGCCGT
>JAIXXE010000090.1 GCA_027490875.1 Alphaproteobacteria bacterium | reverse complement strand
TGATATTGAAAAATCGATGGCCCTGCACGCCATGGCCTACAGCTGGCCGTTGGCGTGGCGTAACAAGTTTAGCACCCCCTTTGCGCGCACCCGCCGCGTGATAAGCGATGATGTGTGCGACCTGCTGCCCATTCACGGGAACTGGGGCGGCCATGGCCGTGCCTACACGCGCCACGAAAAGCATAAGCCGCAAGCTATTTACGTGAACCGTGACGGCGAAATTACCTTTTTTGACCACACCAGTACCGACTTCATGAACTGGCACTACGCCATCACCGGTACCTCGGGTTCGGGGAAGAGTTTTGCCGTTGCCGACTTAACCCTGCAGCTCTTCAGTGCCGGGATTGAAAAGCAATACCTGATGACCATCAAAGACGACTACGACCGCTTTGGTGAAACGCTGGGTAAGCTGATTATCATCGACCTCGACCGCCAGGATGTCTGCATCAACCCCTTTGCGGGTGAACTAAACAAGCACCGCCTGCAGCAGTGGACAACGACGGTGGAACTCATGATTGCCAAGGGCGATTATAAAATCGACCGCGTGGAGCAGCGCCTGATTGAACAGGTGGTGCAGTACGCCTACGATATTGTACCCAGCGACGACGTGCTGCGCCCAACCTGGATTCAACAGGCGTTCTTCAAGTTCCCCTACACCGACGAACCATCCCGCCAAGCTGGGATGGCCATGGCGCGGGAAATCGGCAGCTATTGCGAGGCGGGCATTTACGGCAAGCTGTTCGATAATTTCCCCAGCTTTACCGAAAAGGACAAGCTGGTGGTGTTCAACCTGCAAAACGTGCTGAACGAAAAGATTTCCGACGTCATCATCAACGCCATTTTTACGATGATTGACAACGTGATGTACCTTGGCGACCGAGGCGAGAAAAAACACCTGTTGGTGGATGAAATGGTCAGCATGATTTCCGCCAAGGGCGGGGCCGCTGTAGCCAACCAGCTCAAGCGCGCCTTCCGTACCTACCGCAGCCTCAACTGCATGTGCGGCATTGCCAGCCAAAACGAGGAAGACCTTTCCACCGAAGTGGGGCAGGCCATTATCGGGAACATCACCAAACGGATGATTTTGAAGCCCAAGCGCGAAATGATCCCGATGCTGATGGAAAGCTTGGGCCTGCGCGCCGAACGGCACCAAGGAAACATTGCCAGCCTTGACACCAAGCCCGGCTTTTATAGCGAATTTTACCTGATGAGCCCCCACGGAGAAGTGGTGTGCCGCCTGCTGACCGACAAACTGACCTACGCGCTGGCCACCACCACGCCCGACGACAATGCCGAAATCCGGCGGCTGCGCGAGCAGTTTAACGGCGATTGGTGGAAGGCCACGCTGGCCTTTGCCGAGCGTTACCCCCACGGCGTGCGCGCCGCCCGTGCCGCCGCTGCCACACGGCCCAAAGGCTAAAAGGCCCGCCCTTGGTGGCCGCGCTGGCTGCTGCAATGCAAGAACAGCGGCCGCCAAGAATGGCTTTTGGCTGGCCTTGCCACCAAAAATCGGCTAGGGTAACACTCTTAAGATCAGGAAATACGAGAGTTTGTGCCGCATGACGACCTCACCACAACAGGTAGATTACAGCAAATCGTTAAAGCTCCCCCGCACCGGCTTCCCGATGCGGGCCAATCTGCCGAGCCGAGAGCCCGGCTGGGTGCAGCGCTGGTTGACGGAACAGGTGTACGAGACGCTCTTGGCCAAGCGCCGCGCCGCGGACGCCCCTACCTACATTGTGCACTTGGGCCCACCTTACGCCAACGGTAACTTTCACTTGGGGCACACGCTGGCCTATGGGCTGAAGGATACCATTGTACGCCACAAGTTTTTAAGCGGCTTTGCCAGCCCTTACGTGCCGGGTTGGGATTGCCACGGCCTGCCGATTGAGTGGAAGATTGAGCAAGAGCTGATTGCCGCGGGCAAGACCAAGCGCGATTTAAGCGTGACCGAACTGCGCGACCGCTGCCGCGCCTACGCCCGCCAGTGGATGGAGGTACAACAAGCCGAATGGCAGCGCATGGGCGTGCTGGCCGACTGGGCTCGCCCCTACCGCACGATGGATAGGGCCAACGAGGCCGGCATTGTGCATTGCCTGGGCCAATTGGTGCAGCGTGGCATGGTGTATAACAAGCTGCGCAGTACGCTGTGGGCGCCGGTGGAAGAAACCGCGCTGGCCGAAGCCGAGATTGAGTATCAGGAAGATTATAAATCTACGGCGGTTTATGTGGCGCTGGAACTGGTGGATAGACCCAATGAGTATTTGGTGATTTGGACCACGACGCCGTGGACGCTTCCCGCCAACCGGGCTGTAGCAGCGAAAGCGGATGAAGAGTATGCCCTCATTACCGTTAAAGAGCGTAAATTTTATGTTGCAAATCACTTGGCAGAAAAGTTTTACAGCACCTGTTTTGTTGAAGAACCACTGCTGAGGTTAGATTTTCCAAAGTTTATTGGGAGCCAATTGGTCGGCCTCACCTACCACCACCCGCTCTACGCCGACCGCACGGGCACAGTGTACCATGGCGACCACGTCACGACCGACAGCGGCACGGGCCTTGTCCATATCGCCCCAGCGCACGGGGCGGAAGACTTTGCGCTGGGCCAAGCGCACGGGCTGGAACTGGCCTGCCCGGTGAACGGAAGCGGCCGCTATGAAGCGTATGTAGAGGAAGGCCTGCCCGCAGGCTTAACGCTGGCGGGCCGCAGCGTGCTGGATAAGCAGGTGATTAGGGATATCTGCGCCACGTTGGAGCGAAATGGCAGCCTGCTGCACAGCAGCAGCTACACCCACAAATACCCCCTTAGCTGGCGCAGCAAGGCACCCGTGATTTTTCGCACCACGCACCAGTGGTTCATCGATCTTGACGAAGCCACCGTGCCCGAAACCGGCAAGAGCATCCGAAGCAGCGCGCTCGATTTAATTCACGCCCGCAGCGGCAACCGTGGCGTGCACTGGCAGCCTGAAAACGGCGAAAACCGCATTGGTGCGATGATTGCCGGACGGCCCGACTGGTGTATTTCCCGCCAGCGCGCGTGGGGCGTGCCCATCACCATTATGGTGGATAAGGCCACGGGCGAACCGCTGACCGACCCAGCCGTGTGGGCGCACTTGGAAGCCCTGGTGGCGCGTAAGGGCATCGACGCATGGGATACCCGCCTCAGTGGCAAGGAAGCCGAACTCTTCCCGCAAGGCTGGCTACAAGCCCACGGCAAAACGCCCAACGACTTTACCTATGTACGCGATATTCTAGACGTCTGGTTCGACAGCGGCACCACCTGGCACCATGTGGTGAAGGCCGACAGTGCGGCGGGGCAGCGCTTCCACCGTACCGATGGCAAGCGGGTGGCTGATGTGTATGAAGAAGGCTCCGATCAACATCGCGGCTGGTTCCATAGCAGCCTGCTCACCAGCGTGGCCCTTACCGGCGATGCCCCGTATGAGAGCGTAGTGACCCACGGCTTTGTGGTGGATGGCCAAGGCCGCAAGTTCAGCAAAAGCTTGGGCAATGGCGTGACGCCGGGCGAGTTGCTGGATAAGTACGGCATGGATATCATTCGCCTCTGGGTTGGCAGCAGCGACTACGCCGAGGAAGTACGCTACAGCCCCGCCCACATGGAGGCCGCCGCCGACCAATACCGCGCTATCCGCAATGCGCTGCGCTGGGTGTTAGGCAACCTACCGGAAGGGGGTGGCGAGATTACGACCGTTGCCGAAAGCGCTCTGCCCGAACTGGAGCGCTACATTCTGCACCGCCTAGGCACCGTATTGGCCGAAGCCCGCGCCCATTACGATGCCTTCGCCTTCCACCAAGGCGTGCGCACGTTGCAAACCTTTATCAACACCGAGTTAAGCAACCTGTACTTTGATGTGCGGAAAGATACCCTGTACTGCGACCGCGCCGACAGCCCCGCCCGCATGGCCTGCGTGTATGCGCTGGAGCAAATCTTCCGAGGGCTAGCCACGCACTTGGCCCCCATCATCCCCTTTACCACCGACGAAGCCTGGCGCAGCCGCTATGGCGAAGGTGCGTGTGTGCATTTGGAGGAGTATGCGAAAGGGCCCAACGTAGCAGAACCTTCAGGGTTTGAAGATTTGCTTGGCCTACGCAATGCCGCCAATATCAAGATTGAAGAATTGCGCGCAACTGGGGCCGTAGGGGCTAATACCGAAGTGTCGCTCACATACCCAAAAGAACTTGAGGGGTTCTTTTCAACCGAGCTGATTCGCTTGGTTTGCAATGTGTCGGCCGCAACCGCAGGAACTGAATTGAAAGTGACCAAGCACTCTGGCCACAAATGTCCCCGCTGCTGGCGCTACTACAACACGCTTGAAGCCAGTGGCCTGTGCACGCGCTGTGAGGATGTCGTTAATGGCTAAGCCTTCAACATCCCTCATGGCGGCGGAGGCCGCCATCCACGCTTCTTTTCTCGCGTGGATCCCGGCCTCCGCCGGGATGAGGGTAGGCCTTAGGTCCCATCAGCAACAGGAGCTGCACCATGCCTAAGACTGAAACCCGCGAAGTCTTTCTGCCAGCGAAAGTGCTGGAACTGTGCCTTGAGGGCTGGGACGACGCCGCGGACGAGGAACTTTCTCAGGCCGTTGGCGAAACCATGGAGCATGCCTTCTTGCACCTGCGGTGGCTGCTGGCGATTCGTCAGCACCGCTGCCGCTTGGTGGTGGTGCAGCTTAAAAACCCGCAGGGCGAAGAACTTAACCCGCATTACCAATTGGGCGACTTAATCACACTCTCGGCGTGGCACCCCGAAAGGGCGTTGGAAGAAGCCCGCGAACTGGTGGCAGAAAGCGGCGACGGACTTACCTTCGACCTGCCAGTAGACGACGACATGCTGGCCGATTGGGATGCCTTGGCCGCCACCTTGGGAGTGGAAGCCCAAGACAACCTCGAAGAGCCTTCACCCTTGGAACTGATGGCCAGCGCCATGGTGCTGCTGGATGCTGCCCACGACGACTACGTGCAAGATTTAGGCGAGAACTTTTACATTGCCACGCGCGGCAGTGCACGCGCGATGGATACCCTCTGTGCCGACCCCTTTGGCCATTGGAGTGCGGAAACCATGCAGGTGATTGACCCCAACCCCGGCACCAGCACCCAAACCCAGCTGTTCCCCGACCCCCCCACCGCGTTGGAAGGCAAGGTGCCCGTGGTCTATCAGCCCACCGTAACGCCGGATGAGGACGAGGAGGAGTCGCAAAATGCCTGATAACAGCCTACATTATAAAGGTGAAGTAAGCGAACATGCGTTAATTTTTAACGAGTATAGCGAACTATTGTTAATACAGAATAATGGCGGAGGCCGTGGCCCAAAAAATCCACGCTTAGAAAGTCCTCATTACGGTAAATGGCATTTTGTAGGGGGCCGCATGGATGAGACCGATCAACCTGGCGAAGGCCTCCTGCGAGAAATTTTTGAAGAAACCGGCCTCCAGAATGTTGAATTAATTTTACCATGTCATGTTAGCCGTTGGGGCTTTGGGGTACCAATAAAATACTCGGTGGCTTACTTAGCACGCGTTCAAGGACGCCCTGAGATTACGCTCCCCGAAGACGAAAATGCCATGGCTTACCGCTGGGTGCCACTGGCTGAAGTACCTCAACTCACTCTTTTAACGGAAAAACATTATGAGGTAGTATCTGGTGTTGTGGAATGGGGACGTAAACTAGGGGTTATTACCAATGCTTAACTACCTTCTTTGCCGCCAGCACGCGCTGCTGTTGGCGGTATTGCTGGTGCTGCTTGATGACATCAGCAAGGAGTGGGCCCTGTGGGCCCTGCAGCAAGGCCAACTGCCGCTATGGCTGATTGAAGGCCAGCTTGGCTTTAGCTTTGGCTGGAACCGCGGCATGAGCTTTAGCCTGCTGGATGGTTTCGCCTACGCGCCGCACCTGTTGGGTACCGTTGCGGTGTTAGCAGCTGGCTGGTTTACCCACTGGTTGGCAGCAGAAGGCAACCCCAAGCCATGGCCTTCCTTGCACCAAGCTGGCTTGGCAGCAATTATTGGCGGGGCGTTAGGCAATCTGCTCGACCGCATGCAGCACGGCGCTGTGATAGACTTTCTGGTACTCAACCCGTGGGGATTGTTCCCCTACACCTTTAACGTGGCTGATGCTGCAATCACACTCGGTGTGGCGCTGTTGCTGCTTGATATGGTGCGCAAGCCTAGGTAAGGTAACGGCCATGCGTACCTCTTTGCTCTTCTCCATGCCGCTGGCATTTGGCGTTACCCTTGCCCTGACAGCCTGCGGCACCGTAAAAAACCCCCTCGAACGGACCCTGCCCGATGAAACACAGGTACTGGCCGGGCCCGATTTAAGCCTGCCGCCGAGCTTTGAATTGCGGCCACCGCGCCAAGGCGATGCCAGCGAGGCCTTGCTACGCTTGCCAAGCCAAGCCGCTGTGAGTGGTACGGTGGGTGCCGACAGTTGGCTGGTCAATCAGGCGCAAGTACAGGCTGGCACCGTGCGCGATGCCAACATTCGCACCGAGCTGGATGCCAACGCGGTGACCGACCAAGCCAAAGAGGCTGAAGCAGAAAAGCAAAAAGGCCCGCTGCAACGCTGGTTTGGACGGAAATAACCCTCCGGCCCATGCGCCTTGTCTTTGCGTTCTTTGCTTGCTTTGGTGTTTTAATCAGTTTTGTACAAGGAGTTTTTGCCATGCCACAGCCTTCAGCCACCACGCCTCACGAAGCCTTCACCCTGCCCAACGGCTTGCAGGTGGTCCTGCTGCCCGACACCCGCGTGCCGGTTGTTACGCACAGCCTTTGGTACCACGTTGGCGCGCTGGATGAACAGCCGGGTAAAACCGGGCTGGCCCACATGACGGAACACCTGATGTTTAAAGGCACCAAACGCTTCCCTGGTGGCATCATGGAAAAACTGGTGCAGCGCCGTGGGGGCATCATGAACGCCTTTACCAGTTACGACTTTACGGCCTACTTCCAGAAGGTGCCGCTGACTGCCCTGCCCGAAATGATGGATTTGGAATCCGACCGCGTGAACAACCTGATTCTGGCCGACAACGAGTTTGCCTCCGAACGCAAAGTGGTCGCGGAAGAACGCAAGCTCACCACCGAAGCCGACCCTTCTGACCGTTTTTTTGAGCAGGTGCTGCGCAAGCATTACAGCAAAACGCCTTACGGCCACCCAATCATCGGCTGGGCTGAAGATATTAACGGCTACACCAAGGCCGACGCCATGACATGGTACAAAACCCACTATGCCGCCAACAATGCCGCCTTGGTGATGGTGGGTGACGTGCAAAAGGCTGCGATTATGCCTTTGATAGAAAAGACCTACGCTGCCTTACCACGCGAAGCCCATATTGCAGCACGTAGCCGCGCCGTAGAGCCAATACGCACCGCCCCGCTGGACTTTGTAAAAATCGATGCCCAAGTGCAGGTACCCGTGTGGCATACGCTCTATCGGGCCCCCAGCAGCTTTACCGGTGTGGCCGGCGCTGTGGTCGTGCCTGGCGAAAGCGTAGCGCTGTGGGTACTGGCCGAAATTCTGGGCGGTAGCGATACCGCACGGCTGCACCGCGCCTTGGTCTTGAAACAGGAACTGGCCGACGATACCAGCAGCAGCTACGATGCGGTGCGCGCGCTGGAATCGACCTTCGATATTTCCGTGCAACCCAAAGATGGTGTTACGCTGGAAAAAATCCTGCCTGCCGTTCAGGCTGTTATTGCCGAGCTCTTAAAAAATGGCGTGACGGAAGCCGAGCTGCAAAAAGCCAAAACCACGATTATGGCCGATGAAATCTACGCCCGCGATGATAGCTTCACCGCCATGTATCGGGTGGGGATGTGGCTTACCGCGGGTGGCACTATGGCGACCTTCGATGACTGGCGCCGCGAGCTGGCCAACCTAACCGTGGCCCAGGTAAATGCCGTGGCCCGCAAGTACCTAACCGAAGCTGGCCGCACCACCGCTATTCTGGCTGGAGAAAAGGGCCAGCTTGGCACCTTGAAAACCAACCTGTAGCAACGTAACGCACCATGCAACATCGCCAACGGTTCTGGCATGGATAGTCTCTGGCTTTGGCTCGCGTTGGCGCATTCCGTAATTGGGGCGCAGAACGTCGAAATGAACCGCCGTGCCAAGCAAGAAGGGTTTCGGCTTAATCTTTGGCGGATGGGGCTTTCCAGCCTCTTTTGGTTGCCTTTGGCCTTGCTTCAGCCGTGGCCAGATTTTGCAGACTACGCCACGTTTTACCTTGCGGCAGTGTTCAGTGGGGTGGGGTTGATTGTTGGGTTTACCATTCAAAACGACTTGGCGCTGCGCCACAATGGCCGCGTGGCGGTGTTGCATATGCCGCTTAAGGCGGTGCTGGTCTTTATTTTGTGGGCGCTGTGTATCCCCACCGCGCGCGAGCATTACTTCGAAAATTGGCTGATTACGCTAGGAGTGATTCTGTGCCTTGGCGTCATGGCGCTGGGGCTGTTCAGCTTTCGCCGTAACGATGTAAGCTGGTACAGCCTTAAGGCCGTGCTCCCCATTGTGGGGCTATATGCGGCAGCCGACCTCTTCACCCGCCTGACCATGCCTACCGAAACCCTGCAAAGCAGCCTGATTGTCTTTCTGTTTGTCATGACCGCCAGCAGCGCGTTGGCCAGCATCCTTTGTTTACCATGGCGGCCGCAGCCGAACCTGCCACTCAGCCATCCCAAGCTGGTGCGGGCGGCGGGCTGGGCGGCGGTAGGTGGCACATTAAATCAGGTATGTTTCTTTGCGGCCTTGGTCTTGGGCCCCAGCCCCGCGTATGTCTCGATGGTGGCGCTGCTCACCCCCGTCTGGTTGCTCATCTACCACCGCGTCAAGGGCATCCCCGACGAAGCCAGCCCTGTCGCTGGCACCGCCGTGGTGCTGGCCGCGATGGTACTGATGTACCTGGTGGCGTAAGCGGGGCCACGCACAATGGCTCTAGACCCAAACCCCATGGTGGCCTATTGGCCCATTCTGGCACTGCTGTTTAGCGTTTGCGGCGCCATGATTATTGGCTTTAACCAGTGGGCCAAGCTGGATGGTGGGCGCTTGGTTGTCTGGCGTTGGGCAGGCGTTGCCCCCTTGGCAGCTTTGGCGGCCCTGCTGTTGCCGCTACCCACCAGCCTAAGCTTCTATGCCACCGCCGCGGCCATGGGGGTAGGGTTGGCCTACGCCGATACGCTGCTT
>JAIXXE010000009.1 GCA_027490875.1 Alphaproteobacteria bacterium | reverse complement strand
GACGCATCTCTCAATCTCCCTTTTTTTTTTTTTTTTCTTGCCCGCCGGAGCGGCACCAAGCTTGGGCCGCTTGGCGCCGTACAGGCTGCGACCTTGCTTACGATCTTTCACGCCCTGGGTATCCAGCGCACCACGGATGATGTGGTAACGCACCCCTGGTAAGTCTTTTACCCGGCCGCCGCGAATCAGCACCACGCTGTGCTCTTGCAGGTTGTGGCCTTCACCGGGGATATAGGCAATCACTTCGTAGCCGCTGGTTAGGCGAACTTTGGCCACTTTCCGTAAGGCCGAGTTCGGCTTTTTCGGGGTGGTGGTGTAAACTTTGGTGCAAACCCCGCGTTTTTGGGGGCAGGCCTTCATGGCAGGAGACTTGGTGCGGGCCTTTTGCAGCACGCGTGGCTTCCGAACCAGCTGGTTGACGGTTGGCATTCCGATACTATCCTTTGTATTTCAGTTGGTTAACTTTCACCTTGGCCCTGCACCGGCAGGAGGTTACTCCGCTTTGTGCGGCCTTATGGCGGCTGAGGCTTGCGCTGTCAAGGGGTTAGGGGTAGGTTTTCTTATCGATTCAGCCCGCTTTTGGGCTGAAAGGGAGGAACATCACAATGCTTACCCAGCGCAGAATTGAGGAAATCGTCGACTTCCTCATGAGGAAATATCCCAACGCTGATACGATACAAGCCATCTCCGCCACTCTCGCAAGAAAGGTGGAACTGAAGCTGGGTGAGAAAGCTAATCCAGTTTCTCGATGGGTTGGTGACAGGCTTCAGAACACTGCCGATAAGGCGTTTGCTCCTGACGAATTTGAGCATCGCGACATATAAATGATCTGTAAGGATCATTTGTAGAATAACCGAAGCCCCGCCCAAAGCGGGGCTTGCGCTGTCAAGGGGTTAGGGGTAGGTTTTCTTATCGATTTAGCCTGCTTTTGGGCTGAAAGGGAGGAACATCTTATGACAACGACTGAGTCGACTGATGATACCATTGCACGCTCAGCCGGAGACGTTGTTGCAGCCTTGCTTCAATGTCATGATGCAGCAACCCTGCGGGCGATACACCAAGAACTCAGCACCCAGCTCAGCGCTCGGGACATTATTTCTACCCCGCAAAGGGACACAGAAAAGATGATAGACGGCTGGCTGTCCAGAAATTACAGAGATAATCCACACGGACACTCTGGCTGAACAGTTGGTTCAATCGTTTCGGGAAGGCCGCGCTGTACGCGCGGCTTTCGCCGTTTAAGCCCTATAACACCTTGTCAAGCATCCTACTTTCCCGTAAAGCACCATCATCCTCAAGCCGTTTCCTGCCACCACTCCGGGGCAAGAACCTTCACAAAAGCCTACCTTCTGTAGGCTTACGGCAAACTTAAGGGGGGATCTCATGAGACGCGTCGTCATCACCGGGATGGGCATCATTGGCCCACTCGGCAACAATCTGGACGATACCAGCGCCGCCTTGCGCGCCATGCGCAGCGGCATCGTGGCCATGCTGGAGTACGCCCAGTATAAGTTCGGTAGTCAGGTCGCCGGGGTTCCGGTGCCCCCCACGGCCGAGCAACTCGCGCGCATTCCGCGGTCAGCCCTCAAAAATATGACCGGGGGAGCGCTTTACAACCTCGTCGCCACGCTGGACGCCCTGGCCATGGCAGGGCTGTCGTTGGAGTACCTCAGGCACCCGGAAATCGGGGCGATTATGGGAACAGGCACCGGCAACACGGCTGACATCCAAACCGCTGCCAACCGTGTGGCGGAACAAGCCACCCAGGTCGGTAGGACCAAGCCCGCCACCATGTTTGCTGGCTCCACCACGGTGGTGGCCCGCACCATGGCCAGCACCAACAGCGCCAATCACCAGTGGTTGGGTTTGCAAGGCCCCAGCTACACCATCAGCTCGGCCTGCGCCAGTGCGGCCATCGCGATCGGCGAGGCCGCTTGGCAGATTCTCGCCGGTCGGGCCCAGGTGATGCTGGCCGGAGGCGGAGACGGGCTGGATTGGCAGCAGTCCTCCATGTTCGACGGCATGCCTGCGCTGGCCCGTAACTTCAATGCTGCGCCACACCGGGCTAGCAGGGCGTTCGACCAGGACCGCTGCGGCTTCGTCATCGCGGGTGGCGGTGCCACCTTGGTTTTGGAAGAACTTGAGCATGCCAAGGCGCGCGGGGCCACGATCCTCGCCGAACTGGTGGGCTACGGCCAAACCACCGACGGTTCAGACTCCATGACCGAACCCATGACCGACGGACCCGTCCGGGCGATGCGTCAGGCGCTCAAGGGGTTCCACAACCTGCTCTTCAGGCCCAGCGAGGTTGACTACATCAACCCCCACGGCACCAGTACGCCCGTGGGCGATCTCAACGAGATCAAGGCCATCGAGGCAGTCTTCGGCAGCGAATTGCGGGCCTCTATCTCCTCGACCAAAAGCCTGACCGGGCACTCGCTCGGTACGGCGGGGGCGCATGAGGCGATATACTGCATACTGATGATGTTGGGCCGGTTCATGACTGGCTCGGCCAACCTGGACACGCTTGACCCGTTGATTGCCGCCATTCCGGCCAGTCAAAAGATCATCACCGCAACGCGCGAGGACTGCGGCGTTGACCGCGTGCTCTCCAACTCGTTCGGCTTCGGCGGCACCAATGCGGCGCTGATATTTCAACGATACCACGGATAAGGCTGTTCGCCACGCCCAACACCGCCGCCCCAGCCTATCGGGGCGGCGCTTGTTTATTTACTGGCTAGGGGTTTGTTCCCCCAAATGCGCAATTTCTTCGGCGCTGAAGGTCACATCCACACCGCTGGTGGCATCGGTCAGCGTGACGGAAGGCTGCCGCTGCAATTCGGCCAGTTCATCGGCTGGCAAGCTGGCCAAGGCGGCCAACATCCGGGGGCGCGGGTCATCGTGCGCAAACTGGGGGTATTCAGGCGTAAAGGTGCTTACGTCATCTTCGGCAAACAGTTTGGCAAGCAGAGATTCGGGCGCGTCGTCGGCCAACAGCTCGGCGGGCTTTATGGTGCTTAACAGCAGGCCGAGGCGCTGCCAGTCGTCCTCGCTCATGGTTTCGTTGGGCAACGCCTGCACCATCAGGGCCCCGGCCCTGTTGCCTTCGGCCAACACCACCAAATGGGTGGGGGTTTGCACGCTGCTGGCAAAATAGTTGGCCATGCACCCAGCGGCGGTTGGGTGGGTTAGGGCCACAAAACTTTGGTAGCGTTGCTCGTCGCCGTCGGCCTGTTCCAGTGTTACGGCAAACAGCCCGCCGGGTTCCTGAATAATCTCGGCAAACGGGGTTGCCTGCGCGGCTGGATTACCATAGGCCCGCAGCCCTGCAGCTTGGCCTTTGCCCGCCAAACATTGGGCAAACAGCAACACCCCCAGCGCTGGGTGCTGAAGTTGTAGCCCAACCGTAAGCTGATGCTTGGTATCGTGCGCCAGCAAGGCGGCAGCGGCCAACAGTTCGGCCAGTGTTTGCGTACAGGCGTTGGGTTCTTTTAAGCTGGCCACGTAGGTCATCAGGCCTTCAAGGCGCAACAGACGCCCCCGCACCGGCAGGGTGTGAAATTGAAAGGGTAGCAAGACCGACGCCATACCTGTGCCTATGGCGTAAGCGGCAAAATTTCGCAACAAAAAACCCCGCGTGGGCGGGGTTTGAAGTAAGTCGGCGCCGAGGGGTTAGGGGGGAGAAAGGGCGCCGATACACAGACTTAACCATCCACACGCTGGTCTGACAAGAGCGTATTCATTCCAAAGGTCACACCCTGTTACATACTTGCAACTTTTATGCTGTAGGCTTCAGCATTGGCCCGCGTTGGGCCTCTGGCATCGCGCTTTCAGGGCGTGTACTTTAGGCCCATGAGCCCCTTGCCTCCCTCCCTTTATCTTGGCTTTATGCACAACCATATCACCGGCGAGCATTTCATTGCTGCCGCGCATGGTGCCAACCCACCCGAAGCCATGGCCGACCTGCGCCAAACCTACCCTTCCGCCGCCTACCATGTGCTCACGCTCTATCCGGCCCGGGCCGTTGCCCAGTATTTAAGCGATGCCCAACGCTGGCCGGGCCTGCCCAGCCGCGTGCAGCCTTCTCTCACCGACCTGCTTGCCACCCAACGTATTCGTACCCAAGTGGGTGGCCTGCCACCTTTGCAACGATCAGCCAGTGCTGCGGCGGCACCTGCGGGCCTTAACGCAGCCCAGATTGAACAGGTTAAAACCATCGCGCTGGGGATGCCTGCCGAAACCCGCGCCTTGGCGGCCCGATTGTTGGCAGGCGGGGTGCCACAGGCCGCCCCGCAGGTTGTCAAGCAGGCAAGCCCGCTGCCAAACCCTGTGGCCCAACCTGCTGCCCAGCCTGTTGTAAAGTCCTCGTTGCCCCCAATGCCAAGCCGTGCTGCTGTGCCCAACCCATTGCCGACATTGCCCGCCATGGCCCCGCTGCAAGCCCGCATCGATGTCAGCCCTACGGTGGCCCCACGCGGCGGTAACCTGAAAGATGCCCTCACGGCGATGCGTGCTATTTCCAGCCACGCGGCCCCTGCAGCGGCCCAAGCAACAACCAACTTGGCTGCGCGGTCAGCGTCAAGTCAGCCTATCACACGGATGCCGCAAGCCTTTGCAGCGGCTGCATCATCAAGTGCATTGCCAGCTTCGGCCCGTGGGTTGGCTGCGCCTGCCGCCTTGCCCCCTGCCCCGAGCCCCTTTGCTGTTGGTAAGGTCAGCGCCATCAGCGTGCTCAAGGCGCTGCGCGCAGGGCGTTAAGCTTATAAGGTAAGGCTACTCCCGATGATAGGGGTGGCCAGTCTGAATGGTATGAGCGCGGTAGAGCTGCTCGGCCAATAGCCCTCTCACCAACTGATGCGGAAAGGTTAAGCGCCCCAGCGCCCAACAATGGTGGCACTTTTCCCGCACGACAGGGCTCAGGCCATCAGCCCCGCCAATCAATAGCACCAAGGTTTTTGTGCCCTGCTCGGCCGCTTTGGTCATCTGGCTGGCCCATTCTGGGCTACTGAGCAACACCCCCCGCTCATCCAGCGCCACCGCCATGCTGGGGCTGGGTAAGGCTGCCAAGGCTGCAAGCTGCGTGGCTTCGGTATGCGCCTTGGTTTTCCCTTCGGCCAATTCCTTTACTTCTGGCCGAAGTTTGGCTGGGAATCGCTGCAAGTATGCGGCTTCCAAATCCCTTAAGTAAGGTTCCCTTGTGGTGCCAGTGGCCAGTATCACAGTCTTCATGATGAAAGGTATAAACTGTTTCCCCACCTCTT
>JAIXXE010000092.1 GCA_027490875.1 Alphaproteobacteria bacterium | reverse complement strand
GGATTGCGGAACTTGAGGCCGAACTGGTGCGGTTGAAGAAGGGGGCGTAAGCCGTCATTGCGAGGAGAGACCAACGCTCCTACCGTTCAAGAACTTGAAGCGACGTACCAATCGGGTTGGCGCAGTCTTTTTAGTGACGCGCCCGATTGCTTCGTCGTTCCAGAAAGGCCCCTCTTCCGCTTAGCCACGCTAGCCTCCTTGCATGTTAGAACTTTTTAACGTACACATATGCACTCTTCGAAAGATCTGCAGCGTTTCTCGTTAACCCGTTAGGGCAGCGTTGCTAAGTGTAACGGGACATCAGCTCTTAAGGGAGCGTTAACATGACCAGTGCACGTCGTCATAAAGGCCTTTCTCCTGTGGAGGAAGAGCTCCAAGCGGCCCTGCTTGGCAAGCTTGTGGTGACCCAACCACCTGTCGTCCCTGTTGCGGCGGCTTTCACGCCAGCACCGCAACACAATGTCGTCACTTCAGGCAAGAAGGTTACAAGGCCAATATGGCCAAGTTTGAATCCACAGCTACCCCCGGAGGTGGAGAATGCGCTCCATCAGGCGCTTGAAGTGACTACCAAAAGCGGTATGACCCACATCAAGAGGGCCGTCATTGCTGTGACTGTTCTCAACGGGTCAGGGGATTTTTTCTCCGTCTACAATAATTGGACGCACGAGAGTAAATGCCTGATCGTTGCCTCGCAATATATCATGAAGGTCGGACAACCCGCACCCAACTGGGTGTGGGCAACCAATGGTTTGGGTCGGCCTCTGCCAAAGTCACCCTCTTGCGCTTAGGCCCTGCATTGCACCATCTTAAGAAAACCGGCGCCCTTGGGCGCCGGTTGTTCTTTTTTCCCTGTTAAGCCGCCCGCTTTTTGGCGATGTCTTCCGCCACGTTGTTGGGCACGGGGGCGTAGTGGTCAAACTCCATGGAAGGGCTGCCACGGCCTTGGGTCATGCTCCGCAGGGTGGTGACGTAACCAAACAGGTTGGCCAACGGCACCAGTGCACGGATGAGTGTGCGGCCAAAGATGTCTTCGGTGCCCTGAATGATCCCACGGCGGGATGAAAGGTCACCGATCACATCACCCATGCTGTCGGTGGGGGTGGTCACTTCCATCTTCATGATGGGCTCCAACAGCTGCGGCTTGCACTTCTTCGCGGCTTCCTTCACGGCCAGAATCCCAGCCAGTTTAAAGGCCATTTCGCTGCTGTCCACGTCGTGGTAGCTGCCGTCAAACAGCGTCGCCTTAACGTCCACCACGGGGTAGCCCGCGTACATGCCGTTCTTCAGCGCTTCTTCCACGCCATCTTCCACGGCAGGGATATATTCCTTGGGCACAGTACCGCCCACGATGCCGTTTACAAACTCAAAACCCTTGCCCGGTTCGTTGGGTTCAAACTTAATCCAGCAGTGGCCATACTGCCCGCGACCGCCGGTCTGCTTGGCGTGCTTGCCTTCGCACTCGGCCGAAGCGGTAATGGTCTCGCGGTAGCTTACCTGCGGGGCGCCGGTGTTCACTTCCACTTCGTAGGGTTTACGGCGCAGAATATCGATTTTAACTTCCAGCTGCAGTTCGCCCACACCCGCCAGAATAGTCTGGCCAGTTTCTTCGTCGGTGTAAACCCGGAAGCTTGGGTCTTCGGCCAGCAGTTTACCCAGCGCGATACCCATTTTTTCTTGGTCGGCCTTGCTCTTGGGCTCAATGCTCATGGCAATCACGGGCTCCATGGCCTTGATGGTTTCCAAGATAATCGGCTTGGCTTCGCTGCACAGCGTATCGCCGGTGCGGGTGTCCTTCAGCCCAATCAGTGCGCCGATGTCGCCGGCACGGATTTCGGTTACTTCCTCACGCTTGTTGGCGTGCATTTTCACAATCCGGCCCACGCGCTCGGTTCGGCCGCGCACGCTGTTGTAAATGGCGGTACCGCTGCTAATCACGCCGCTGTACACGCGCACAAAGGTAATGGTCCCCACGAACGGATCGGTCGCAATTTTAAACGCCAAGGAGGCCAGCGGTTGTTCGTCGGATACGCTAAACTTTACGGCTTCGCCGCTCTCGTTGGTGCCTTCCAGCTTAGCTGGGTCGATTTCATTCGGGGCTGGGAAGTAGTCCAGTACGGCATCCAGCAGCGGCTGCACACCCTTGTTTTTAAAGCTGCTACCGCACACAACTGGGAAGATTTTCATCGCCAGCGTTCCCTTCCGGATGCACGCCATCAGCGTCGCTTCGTCGGGCTCTTGGCCTTCAAGGTAGGCGTTCATGGCCGCGTCATCAAATTCTACGGCGGCTTCAATCAGTTCGCCACGCGCCTTCAGGCTGGGCTCTTTCAGGTCGGCAGGGAAGCCTGCATCATTGATACCAAACTCTTCCCACTTGGCGCCAAGCTCTTCGCCCTTCCAAACCAAGGCCTTCATTTTTACCAGATCGACCACGCCAGCAAAGGTATCTTCCTTGCCAATCGGCAGCTGAATCGGAATCGCGTTGGCGCGCAGGCGCTCGCGAATCATGCTCACCCCACGCGTAAAATCGGCGCCCACGCGGTCCATTTTGTTAATATAGCAAAGGCGCGGCACGCCGTAGTTGCTGGCATGGCCCCAGTTGGTTTCGCTTTGGGGTTCTACACCACTCACGCTGCAAAAGGTGGCAATCAGGCCATCCAGCACGCGCACGCTGCGCTTCACTTCAATGTTGAAGTCGATGTGGCCGGGGGTATCAATCAGGTTGATGGTGGTTCCCTTCCAGCTGGCGGTGGTCGCCGCGCTGGTGATGGTAATGCCGCGTTCTTGCTCCTGCTCCATCCAGTCCATGGTGGCGGCGCCTTCGTGCACTTCGCCAATCTTGTGGGTACGGCCGGTGTAGTACAGAATCCGTTCAGAGGTCGTAGTCTTGCCCGCATCCACGTGGGCCATAATGCCAATGTTGCGGATTTTATCGAAGGGGACGGTGCGGGGCATCGTGTGGGTTCCTAGTTTTGGTTGCTGTCGCGCGTATAAGGGATTGGCAGCAAAAACGCAACCCCTGATGGGGGGCTTCACGAATTTGCAAGTATACGCTATAGCTTGGGTGAAAACACGTTTTACCTGCTGAAAAAGGAGTATCGCCCATGTCAGCTGAAATTATTCCCTTCCAGGAGCGTACCAAGAAGGTGTCGCCGCCGGAACCAGCATCGCCGCCGTCGCAGGATACAGCCCAACAGGTTGTCATCATTGGACAAGTCTCTGTTGGGAACGACTTTGTCTATGCAATGTCGGTAACCGCGGCCCAGCTGCTAGACCTGCTTAGCGATGGTTCAACCTTGCTTGACTATGAGGGTTCAGAGTGGGTACCAACTGGCATTCACGTATGTTTATGTACAGACATGAGCATCGTACTCTATGCCCGCGAAGAAGAGGGTATGGATGGCAAAATTCGGCCCTCTTACCTTATTGAACCGCACATGATCCCCGATGAGATCCTCGAAATGCTCAACAAGGCTATTCCAGGTAACGGTTAAAAGGCCAAGAGTGAAAACGCAACCCCCGCCGATGCTTGTAGCATGGCGGGGGAGATTGCGCATGGGCCAGAAAGGCCTAGATAGCTTCCGCACGGAAATGTCGAACTGGTAAAACGACGTCCTTTCCGTCAAGAACCACCTTGACTTCTTTAGGAAGCCTCTCGTCACTCTCAATTTCAAGGCCACGTTTTTTGAATATTCCGCCTGGCGGAAAGTACCAGATAGCCTTGATTTCCTTGTCCTCAATGATTTCCACACTTTCGAGCCTAGATTTGGGATGGAGCCTCGAAACCTGTGTCGCAGCAACAACTGCTTGATGAACGCCAAGCAATTCAAGGGCCATTTCCGTGGCTTCCATTACTATTTCCATGGTAAAAAAACTCCAGATGGCCCAATCCGGGGCCGCGGCCGCCAGATGGCGAAGATGGGAAAATTTTAAGTTAGTTTGGGAAAAAACGCAACCCCCGCCGATGCTTGTAGCACGGCGGGGGTAAGGGCGACCTTCAATCACCGCCGTTCAGTCGTAAACGTGGGTGATGGGGACAATCCTTTGTACCCCGTCCTCGGACGAGGTAATCGTCACCTCGTGCGGCAGGCCAGTTCTGATGACTGACTGACCTTTGACGCTGCGAAAGCCGTTTTTGACAGGAAAGAACCAGTGGGCTTCCAGCCCGTTGCTAGAACTTTCGAGAAAGACAATCCGGGCATCGGCGCCGACCTTGCATTGGGCCTTGACCTGCTCAAGGAGCGACATGACTGAAGAAACAGTTTCTTTCAACTCACTCTGATTCATGGAAAAGCTCCGATGGCCCTCACCCGGGCCTTTTTAAGCTGCGGGAATAGCTACTCTCGTATGTTTAGCGTACCTGCCCCCCTTGCACAAGGGGCCTGCTTGCCCCCAAGGTGCCCCTTATGCAACCCCGTACCCGTACGCTCATCCTGATTGGTCTGGCCTTCAGTGCCAGCGTGGCGCTGACGGTGTTTGCGGTGCCTTTGTACAACCTGATGTGCGACGCGTTGGGCATTACCCGCCCGACCATCCCGCTTGGCCAGAGTGGCACCACAATCGGCGAGGTGACCTTAACCCCCCAGCAAGCCGCACGACGCGTGACCATTCGGTTTACCGCCAACACGCAGGCGGGGCTGCCGATTGACTTCGCCCCTCTGAGCTACAGCGTGCAGGTAGGCTTGGGGCAATCGTTCCTAACAGCTTACGCGGCCCGCAACAACGCGCCCAAAGCCTTGGATGGCGTGGCGGTGCATATGCTGTACGCCATGGGGGGCCCCAGCGGCGTGAATGTGGCCGACTACATTGCCCTCGAGCAATGCTTTTGCTTTGCCCAACAGCATTACCCCGCCCAAAGCGATATCAGGCTGCCCTTAGCGTTTACCTTGGCGCCAACCTTGCCCGAGGGCATTCATACCATTACCTTTGCCTATACGCTGTTTGAGGCCCTGCCCGACGACCCACGCATTAAACCACCCCTGATGAAACAGAGCCGAGCAACCCCCGCCCCTGCAGCCACTGTTGCAGCAAAATAAGGTCGGCCTGCATGGCTGGCCGCATAGTTGGGCTGCGCAGAACATACGCTGGATGAAAGGTGACCAAGGTAGGGATGGTTTGGCCCGCTGCGCCTGTGTAGGTAAGCCACCTTTGGCGCAAGGCGCCCATGGCCGAATCATCGTTTAACACCGCCTTGGCAGCGGTACGCCCCACCAGCAACAAGGCTGCGGGCTGCACCAACGCCAAATGGCGTTGCAGGAACGGGCGGCAAGCGGCAATTTCGGCGGGGGTTGGCGGGCGATTATCCGGTGGGCGCCAATTCACGGCATTGGTAATGTAAACATTACTGGTGCGGCTTAGGCCCACCTCGGCCAGCAGCCTATCCAGCAGCTGACCGCTGCGGCCCACAAAGGGCTGGCCCTGTTTGTCTTCCTCGGCGCCGGGGGCTTCGCCAATCACGCACACGGGGGCGCCGGGTACTCCGGCCGCAAACACCACTTGGGTGGCGGTCTGCTTTAAGGCGCAGCCATCAAACGCTGCCAGCTCGGCCTTGAGGGCCGCCAACGCTGTAAGGTTAGGTGGTAACCCCATGCACCAAGTCCATCAGTGCGGCGGTAGCGTCTTCCAGCCCCGTTTTGGCAGTGGCCGAAAGCAACAGCGGCTTGGCCTTAGTAAGCCGCGCCGTGGCCTTGGCGAAGGCCTTGCGGGCGGCTTCGGCTTCCTCGGCTGTTAGCAAATCGGCTTTGGTTAAACCCAACACTTCGGGCAGTTTGGCCAAGGCGGTGCCGTACAGTTTGTCGTACTTTTTCAGCTCGGCCCGAATGGTTTTATACGCGGCGGCAGGGTCGGCCTGCGTCAGATCAACCAGGTGCAACACCGCGCGACAGCGGCTCACGTGCTGCAAAAACTTGTGGCCCAAGCCCGTGCCTTCGGCGGCGCCGGCAATCAGGCCGGGCAAGTCGGCCAGCAGCATTTCCTTGCTGCCGCTGCGCACCAACCCCAAGGCGGGGTGCAGGGTAGTGAAGGGGTAGTCGGCCACCTTGGGCTTGGCGCGCGAGGTGGCCCGCACGAAGCTGCTCTTGCCCGCATTGGGCAGGCCTAGCAGGCCAACGTCGGCCAGCAGTTTTAGCCGAAAGCGCACCTGCATTTCCTGCGCCAGTTCGCCGGGCGTAAACTGGCGTGGGGCCTGATTGGTGCTGGTTTTGTAACTGGCATTACCCCGCCCGCCGCGCCCGCCTTTGAGCAGCCGCACCCGTTCGCCAACCTTGGTGAGGTCGAACAGCACGTCGTCGGTCTCGGCGTCGATAACCTCGGTGCCGGGCGGCACTTTCAGGGTTAAGTCCTTGCCTTCGGCACCCGTGCGGTTGCGGCCCATACCATGCACGCCGGTTTGGGCTTTAAAAACAGGCCGAAAGCGGTAATCCACCAGCGTGTTCAGGCTGGGGTCGGTCTCTATCCACACACAGCCGCCCTTGCCGCCATTGCCGCCGTCGGGGCCGCCAAACTCTACAAATTTCTCCCGCCGAAAGCTGACGCAACCGGCGCCGCCCGCACCGCTGCGCACCAGCAAGGTCACGTCATCGAGGAATTTCATGGCCTCGTGCTAGCACGAACATAATGAAATGCCAATGATTTTAGAAAAGTCTCTGGCAATTTAAATTTTTCGGTCTGGCTCTTGCCTTTTACAGATTAAGTATGTATACATAGCTTACATTGACCGTTTTCACGATCACCGTCTTGCCCCCCACGGCTTGGCGGGGGCTGAAAAAGGGGACTTTGATGTCCGTTAAAATGGAAGACCGCCTTGAGCTGCTCAAAGCGCTGGTGAAAGACCAACTCCGAGGATACACCTACGTGTCGTGGGATGAAGATCCCACAGGCGTTATCGCCTTTGGTGAAATGATGGAGCCGAGTGGCTCGGTCTATAAACAGGCTCTCCAGATCCTTTATGGTCTTACCAAGATACGGGATTGGAGCCCTGACCATCCGCACTTAGACCAGATGCTGAAGCACAGCGTCCTCATTGCTTTTGACGCGGCGCCTTCGGATGCCGACAAGGAAGGGGTGGTTCTCATTGCCGCCATGCGTAATCAGTTCGACCTGATTCCACAGGCCCTGTGCTGATTCTCGACGTTTACAGCCCGGCGCACTGCGCGCCGGGCTTCAACGTTCGCTACTGCGCATCCACCTGCACCACGTCGGTGCGGAGGGCCTGCGCGGCTTTTAACTGCTCTGCTTCGACCTTGGAAAGCAGGCCCTGCGCCAGCCCTTCGGCCACGGTGGTGCCCTTGGGCAACCGCGCCAACAGCGGGGTGGCGGCCACCACGGCATGGTAGGCGGCTTCGAGCTGGCCCATCCCGGCTTGGTCGGCAGCAGGGATGTAGATTTGGTTGCTCAGATCATCCTTCAAGCGGCCATTGGAACTCAGCAGTTCATCCACCACCGCATCGTGCATGCGGTCGGTATGGGGCTTGATTTTACTCCCGCATGGCAACACCGCCAGCCGCAACCATGCGGCCACAAAACGGTTGGGGAGGTTGGCCAGTACGCCCAGCAGCGCTTGCTCCACTTCGCGCAGGCTATGGCGCAGCGCCCAACGGGCCGTGGCCAGATGGTGCGGCGGGTTGCCGTTGTCGTGCGCATGCTTCAGCACGCTGCTGGCAATGAACAGATGCGCCAGGGCATCGGCATAGCGGCCGCTGAGGTATTCCTTGCGTTTCAGGCTACCGCCCAATGTTATCAGGCCTGCTTCGGCAATCACACTGAAGGCGGCGCTGAGGCGGCCAAGGTGCTGGTACTCGGCCTTAAAGGGCGTGCCGTTGGGAACTTTCACAAACGTTCCGCACGTCCAGGCATGGAACTTCCCGCGCACGATATTTCTGAGCAAGTACCCTAAGTGCCCCATAAAGGCTTCATCAAAGCCGTATTTATCGCGCTTGGTCAGGGCTTCTACTTCGGCCTGCAAGTAAGGGTGGCAGCGAATGGCGCCTTGGCCAAACACAATCAGGCTACGGGTAAGGATGTTTGCGCCTTCCACCGTAATCCCAATTGGGATGCTGGTGTAGGGCCGCGCAAAGATGTTACGTGGGCCGCGAATAATGGCGGCACCCGCCTGAATATCCATGGCGTCGTTCAGGGCCAATCGCATGTTTTCGGTTAAGTAGGCCTTGGCGATGGCGCTCACCACGGCAGGATGTTCACCCGCGTCCACAGCCCCAACGGTCAGGCGCTGGGCGGCCGTCATGGCGTAGGTATGGCCGGTCAGGCGGGCAAGGCGCTCGCGAATCCCCTCAAAACGGCCAATATTGAGGCCAAACTGGCGACGCACCACACTGTAGTTGGCCGACGCACGCAGGCTTAACTGGGCTGCCCCCACGCTTAAACTTGGCAGGGATATCCCGCGCCCTGCGGCCAAGGCCTCCATCAGCATCCGCCAGCCTTGCCCGGCGTACTCGGCGCCACCAATCAGCACATCCAGCGGCACGAACACATCTTTTCCGCTGAGGGGGCCGTTCATAAAGCCCACGCCCATGGGGTCGTGGCGGCGGCCAATTTCCAAGCCCTTGGTCTCGCGCGGCAGCAGGGCCAAGGTTATCCCAGGCTCGGTGCCTTTGCCCAGCAGGTTGTCGGGGTCGGTCAGGCGGAAGGCCAGCCCCACCACGGTCGCAATCGGGGCTAAGGTAATGTAACGCTTATTGAAGGTAAGGAAGATACCCAGCTCTTTTTTACCATTGATGGTTTTATGGCCCACCACACCGATGCTCTGTCCGCTGGCGGCATCGGAGCCTGCTTCCGGCTCGGTCAGCCCAAAGCAGGGGATTTCTTCCCCGATGGCTAACTTTTTCAAATAGCGGTCTTTTTGGGCTTGTGTGCCGTAGCGCATCAGCAGTTCACCGGGCCCTAGGCTGTTGGGCACCATCACGGTGACGGCGGTGGCCACACTACGGCTGGCAATCTTGGTCACAACGGCCGCATGGGCAGCCGCGCTAAAGCCTAAACCACCGTATTCTTTAGGGATAATAATACCCAAAAACTTCTTTTTTTTAATAAAATCCCAAACTTTTTTCGGTAAATCCTGCTCTTTTTCAATCGTCCAGTCGTTCACCAGAGTGCAAAGTTCTTCGGTCGGGCCTGCCAAAAAGGCCTGCTCTTCGGCCGATAACGGCTTAACCTCAAACGCCAGTAATTTGGCAAAGTCGGGGTTACCACGGAACAGTTCGCCTTCAAACCACGTGGTCCCAGCCTCCAGCGCAATCCGTTCGGTATCGCCGATTTGGGGCAGTGTACTACGAACCAGACCCATCAAGGGGCCAGTGATGAGGGTCCGGCGAAGGGCTTTAAGCATGGTTGTTACCTTTGTTTGCTAGGTCTTATCGTCAGGGGTAGAAGGCTTGCTGACATACGCCTTAATTTCTCAACGGCTTCCCTGTTTTCAGCAAATACGCCACGCGGGCATGGGTGCCCTTGGTTTTACAGAGCTGAACGAACTCGCGCTGCTCCAGCTTCAGCAAGTCGGCTTCGGTCAGGGGCTCGGCGGTAATGTCGGTACTGCCGCCGCTTAACACCTTTGCTAGGCCAGTCCCCACCACGCGGTCGTGAGGTGTGGCAAGGCCTTTAAGGGCAAAGTCGTGTAGCGCCAGGCCCAAGGCCGTTAGCGCCGTTGGCCCCGGCAGCGGGTAGCTGTGGGGTGTTTCGGTTTGGTGCGTCCGCGCCGCCAATTCCAGCGCCTTGGCCTTGGCCACCGCCAACACGCGGGTGGGGTTCATCACCACCGTATCGGTGGGGCGCAGAAAGCCTAAATCCATGCATTCGTAAGCGCTTTTTCCTACCTTGGCAGTGGCAATGGTTTCAAAGGTTTGGGCAATGGGTGGCATGGGCCCGCCTTTGCGGTTGGGGGCGCTAAAGGCACGGCCGAGCAATTCCTTGCAGCCACCCCAACCGGGGATAATCCCGGGGCCAGCTTCTACCAAGCCAATGTAGCTCTCGGCCGAGGCCACCACATGCTGGCTGTGCAACACCAGTTCGGCCCCACCGCCCAACGCCATGCCTTGCGGGGCACAAACAACCGGCAGCGGGGCATATTTAAGCGACTGCATCACGCTCTGGCCATGGCGCACCACCCACCCAACCAGCGGGTACAGCCGCAGCCACAGCAGCACTTGCAGCATCAACAAGTTGGCCCCAAAGCTAAAGTTGTCGCCGGGGTTGGCAATCACCAGTGCCTTAAACCCACGGGCTTTGGCGAGCTTAGGGGCGCGTTGCAGCATGGAGAGGGCAAACGGGTCGAAGGTGTTCATCTTGCTGTGCATGGAAAAGAGCGCCACGCCGTCGCCCATATCGTACAGCGCGGCCGAAAGGTTTTTGTGCAGCGGCTTGCGGCGGGTAAAGTCGGCCAGTTCAATCACGCCAGCGGGGCGCACAACCGGAATGTAGGTGCCTTTAAGGGTTAATTGCAGGGCCTCGCCCTTGGCACCGCGCATGAACAGCCGCCGCCCGTTGGCAACGCGCAGAATATCGGGCACGGACAGCCCCATTCCTTGCAAATGTTCGGCAAACCACGCCGTACCAAGTTTATCCACCTGCTGCACGGGGCCGTACTTCCAGGCGTAGCCCAGCGTCATACCCGCATCGAGGTCGGCCAGCGTATTGCCAGCTTCGCCCAACAACGACAGGGCATAGGCGAAAGTGCGCGACAGCACCGCATCGGCATAACGCGCGGGGGCGGAGGGATGCGTGAGCAACGCCTGCAACCCACCCTTTTTGCTGGCGCCCACGGCGGCCAGTTTTGGTTTTTGGGCAGGGGCGTAGTCACCCGT
The DNA here is from genome assembly GCA_027490875.1 of Alphaproteobacteria bacterium. Classification (GTDB taxonomy): domain Bacteria; phylum Pseudomonadota; class Alphaproteobacteria; order UBA2136; family UBA6156; genus JADCGN01. The sequence continues at coordinate 8,399 of JAIXXE010000092.1, read as the reverse complement.
TTTCAGGTTCCGCGCTAACTTCTTTTTGGCCTCATCGAGTTTATAAAACCCACCCTTGCCTTTGCGGCCAGTCAGGCCCGCGGCAATCATCTCGGGCAGCAAGGCGGGTATGGGGCCAAGGGCCTGAAAGGCATCGGTGGCGGGCAGTGCCGCCTGCATCGACGTAAGCACATGGGGCATTAAATCGAGCCCCACCATATCAAGGCGCCCAAATATACCAATGCTTCCTGTTGCAGCGGGTTTACCCAACACTGCGTCGGCCTCTTCCACGGTGATACCCTGCGCCAAGGCCAGCGTGGTAGCGGCATGCAACCAATAGGTGCCAATGCGATTGGCGATGAAGCCGGGGGTATCGTTGGCGTGCACCACCTGCTTGCCCAAGGCGACGTCGCAGACCTGTTCCAAAGCTTGCAACGTAGCAGGCGCGGTGGCAGGTCCCCCCACCAGTTCCAGCAGCCGCATGTAACGTGGTGGGTTAAAAAAGTGGGTGATGGCAAAGCGCGGTTGCAACGTGGCGGGTAAGCCCTTCACCAGTTCGGCCAGCGGAATGGTGCTGGTGTTGGATGACAACAACGTGTGCGGCCCCACCACTTTGGCAAGGCTGGCATACAGCGTGTGCTTGGCTTCCAGCTTTTCAATAATTGCCTCAATCACCCAGTCGCAATCGGCCAGTTTGGCTAAGTCGTCGCGCGTATTGCACGGCGTAATGCGGTTTGCAAAGCTGGCGCGCATCAGCGCGGCGGGGTTGGTTTTTTTCAACTTCTCAATCGCGCCTTTGGCGATGCTGGTTGGATCGCCTGCGTCGCTGGGTCGGTCGAACAGCAGCACCGTCAGACCTGCGTTGGCGCAGTGCGCGGCAATGCCGGCGCCCATCACGCCCGCCCCAATCACGGCAACTTTCCGGATATCGTGCGTCATCGCTACTGCACCGCTTCCAGCACGGTGGCGATGCCCTGCCCGCCGCCAATGCATTGGGTTACCAGCGCGTAGCGCTGGCCTTGCCGTTGCAGCAGTGCAGCCGCCTTGCCCGTAATGCGGGCGCCGGTGGCACCCAACGGGTGGCCTAACGCAATCGCCCCGCCATCGAGGTTTATTTTTTCCTGCGGCATCTTAAGGTCGCGAATCACCGCCAATCCTTGGGCCGCAAAGGCTTCGTTCAGTTCAATCAGGTCGATATCTTGCATGGTCAGCCCAGCGCGCTCCAGCGCCTTTTGGCTGGCGCCGATTGGCCCTAACCCCATGGTTTCGGGCGCGCAGCCGCTCACGGCGAAACTTTTAACCGCAGCCAGAATCGGCAGCCGATGCCGTTCGGCGTAGGCTTGGCTGGTCACCAGCACAAAGGCGGCGCCATCGGTCAGGGGTGATGAGCTGCCTGCCGTCACGCTGCCTTGGTCTTTGAACGCGGGCTTAAGTGTAGCCAGTGTGGTGGCGGTGGTGTCGGCACGGATGCAGCCGTCTTCGCGCACCACCACGCCATCGGGGCGGGTGATGGGCACAATTTCTTCGGTTAACTTACCGGCGGCTTGGGCGGCGGCAGCCTTATGGTGGCTGGCGGCGGCGAAGGCATCTTGGGTGGCGCGGTCGATGCTGTACAGCGCGGCGACATTTTCTGCGGTTTCCCCCATCCCCATGTAGGCCCCGGCCAGCTTGGCATGAAGGGCAGGGTTGGGCAGCGGGTTGTACCCGCCAATCGGGATGCGACTCATGCTCTCTACGCCGCCGCACACAAACACCTCGCCCATACCCAGCGCAATGTTGCCCGCTGCAGCATGAATGGCCTGCATCGATGAGCCACAAAAGCGGTTGATGGTCATCCCCGCAACTCCCTGCGGTAACCCAGCCAACAGCGCTACCAAGCGGGCCACGTTAAAACCCTGCTCGCCTTCCGGAAAGGCGCAGCCCAAAATTATATCTTCAATGTCGGCGGGTTTTACCTTCACCCGTTGCAACAGCCCCTGCAGCACTTGGGCGGCAAGGTCGTCGGGCCGCACGGTGGCCAATGCCCCCTTGGTGGCAGGCGTAAAGGGGCTGCGCGCGTAGGCCACAATCACGGCCTGTTTGGCAGCATCCTGAGGCGGGGTTACCGGTGCGGTAGGGCGGGGTTTGGTCATGGTCGGAGCCTTTCAAAGTCTTCTTTGAAGGGACTATACCAGACCTAGCTGCGCTTGGCGCGTTCTTCTGCCGCTAACTCCTTACGGGAGAGCTTGCCTACGAGGGTTTTTGGCAACACTTCGCGTACTTCTAACGCCGCCAGTTGGGCCAATTTATTTAAGCGCGCATTGGCCCAAAGGCGCAATTCCTCGGGCTTAATGGGGGTTTTGAGGGTTACAAAAGCCTTGGCGGCTTCGCCCATTTTGGCGTGCGCAATGCCCAGCACAATCACCTCGGCCACGGCGGGGTGTTGGGCCAGCACCTCCTCCACTTGGCGTGGATAGACCTTGTAACCATTCACAATAATCATATCTTTAAGCCTGTCGACCACATGCAGGGCGCCCGATTCATCCAAAAACCCCATATCACCGGTGCGTAGCCAACCATCCCGCAGCACATCCTTGGTGGCCTTGGGGTTGCGCCAATAGCCAGCCATCAGCTGCGGGCCCTTGGCCCAGATTTCGCCAATCTCACCCCGCTGCTTGGCGCGGTGCGGGGCTGAGGCGGCACGAATTTCCACCACCGTACCCGGCAGTGGGTAGCCAACACTGCCTGCGGTGGCATCGCCCGTGGTGGGGTTGCAGGCCAGTACCGGCGAGGCTTCGGTCAGGCCATAGCCCTCGGCAATACGCACCCCACTCTTGGCTTCAAATGTCTGTTTTACAACGGCAGGCAGGGGTGCCCCGCCTGCAATGCAAAAACGCAGGCAACGCAGGTTGGTTTTGGCCGCCAATGGGTGCGTAGCAAGCGCATTGAACAACGTGGGCACGCCAGGCAGCAAGGTGGGCCGATCCTTGGCGATAATGCGCAACAAATCTTTCAGGGCGAATTGAGGCATCAACACAATGCGGGCGGCTACGGCGGTGCCCATCAGCAACACCGATGTAAGGGCAAAGACGTGAAAGAGCGGTAGCACCGCTACCATGGTTTCGCCCTGCGGGTTTACCTCGCCCAGCCACGCTTTTACCTGTGCGGTGTTGGCCAATAGGCCTTGATGGGTCAGCATCGCGGCTTTAGGCATGCCGGTGGTGCCACCCGTGTATTGCAACAAGGCAGTCTGGCTGCCTTGCAAGGCGGTTGGTTTATAGGCCTCAGGCTTGGCCATCACCATGGCTTGCCACTGCCAGCCTAGGGGCAGCGTTCGCACGCGGCTTTGCCACTTCAGCAACCGAAACCCAAACCCCGTCAGGGCGGGCATGTCGCTGGCCAAGTCGCTGACGATGCAATGCTGAATGGGGGTGCCTGCCACGGCTTCCGCTAACTTACCAAACGTGGGGTTAAGGTTAAAGGTCAGCAGCACCCTAGCGCCGCTGTCGATCAGTTCGTGATGGAGTTCGGCAGCAGTCAGCAAGGGGTTAAGATTCACCACCTGAAAGCCCGCCAGCAATGTACCCCAAAAGGCCGCCACATAGGCTGGGCAATTAGGCAGGCATAGGGCCACGCGGGTCCCTTGGGGCAGCCCCAGCTGTTGCAGCATGGCTGCCATAGACTGGACGCGCGCTTGGATGGTGGCGTAGGTAAAATCACGCCCGATAAAGCTGAGATACACGCGGTTGGGGTAGGCTTCGGCGCTTTGCAGAAATACCTGCGGCAGGCCCCCCTGGGGCACCTTCACTGTGGCAGGCACATGGGCCGGATAGTGTGCCAGCCATGGGTGAATGGTTTTTTTAGGCATGGTCAGAGCCCTCTTGGGTTCGTTTGAGCAACTGCTGCACGGCTTGAATGGCATGGGCCCAGCTGTTAGCCGTGTTGGTGCGGAACACATCGTGGCTGGCATCGGGCAACGTTACCATGGTGGCGGGGCTGGTAAGCTTGGCAACCCAGTGGGCGCTGGTGGCGTAGTCGGCCACGCGGTCGGCCGTGCCATGCAATATATACACAGGCATAGGCAAGCGGTTTAACCGCCTTACGCGCCGTGCCAAGCCCTGCAACACCCCTAACGTGCGCACTGGCACCTGGGCGTATTGTTCGGCTGGATGGCTAGGTTTCATGGGGTAAAACGGAATGATACCATGCCGCCATTGTGGGATGGCCCACCCTAACGTAATTTTGGCCAACAGGTTGATGGCTTCCCCAACCGGCAACAGCAGCCGCCACGGCGATACCAAGCGCAGTGCAGGTGCGACGGCCACCACCCCGACCACTCCTTCCGGCGCCTTACGCGCCACCTGCAGCGCCACCAACGCGCCGGTTGAAAACCCAACGAGCACCAGCTTTGTGTAGCCTTGAGCGCGCAGTACCTGAAGACCTAAGCGCGCGGCGGCCACCCAGTCGGTAGCGTTGATGGGAAACATATCGGCAGGCTGGCCGCCATGACCGGGCAAACATAGTGCATGCACGCCGTAGCCCAAGGCCTGCAATTCTTCGGCCAACGGGCGGCTTTGGGCTGGGGTGGCGCCAAGGCCATGGAGCATCAGCACACCGACAGTGTGGGTCTTTTGCGGTTGGTCTTTGCTCGCATGCGGTTTTAAGCAAAAGGGTTGGGTGGCAGTAATGCCTGCGGGCAGGGCTTGGTCGGCAGCTGCAGTGGTGCGTGCCTGGGCCAATGTGCGCTCGGTTTGCAGCACCACATCCGCCCACTCATGGCGTAACCCTGGCTGCCCGCTTTGCTGTGTTGCCCACATGGCGGCCAGCCGAATGGCAGGTTGCGACGCCGCCTCGTTCACGTGCAGCCGCACCGGGTTTTCTAGCCTAATTTCGTGCGGCCCCACCGCATCATCAAGCCGTTGCGACAGCCGCATCCGCCCACCGCCGCGCTTCACCAAGCGGGCGTTACGGAGCATGGCCAAAAACCGGCTGTACGGGTGATGCGTGCCCTGCGCCAAGGCCAGCAGCGTGGCGGGTTCGGCCAGGCTTTGTTCCAGCGGCAGGCTTGGGTTATGCTGGGCCTGTTCCTGCAACCGGTACACGGCCCAAAACACCGCTTCATCAAACACGGTTTCGGGCAGATCGTCGTGGCCAGCGGCGTGGTAGTCGGCAATCAGGGTTGCCACCACATGATGAAGGTTGACCGTTAAGCCACCATAAAGCGCGCGCGTGGCGCGGTCGCGCTGGGTGGTTACGGCATTTAACGTGCGGTGCGCCAAGGGGCCGTGCAGCCACTGGGCATGGTCAAGTTCCAGCGCAAACAGCTGGGCCATGGTGGTGACGTTCCGCAGCGCATGGCGCCACAGCATGGCTTCGGCTTTGGGTGGGTCCCAAGCTGTTGGCAAAACCCGCCCAACATAGAGGGCAAGGTCGGTAGGCCGCAGCAGCAGATTGGTTTCCATAATCACTTCATCGCGGGTGCGCTCGGGCAGCTCGCCAAATACAGACTCAATCGCGCGCACCAGCAGGTTGCTTTCGCTCCGGATGGGGAAGAAGGTAAGGGTGCTTGGCACCACCTTGGTGGGGTGGGTACAGGCCGCCAGCAGGGCGGGAACCCCCGGCAGGCTTAACTCTTGCACCCAGTGAGTGAGGGTGGCGGTATCGCCGCGCGTGTTTGCGTCGCGGATGTGCGCCTTAAAGATATCGAGGTACACCGCCAGCACCGCCGCGCCCCGGTGATGCGGGCGTGGGCCACGGTTGTCGGCCCCGCGTACGGCATAGTTGCCGCGGTCATCGAAAATGCGTTTGTCTTTAATCAGGCCGCCTTCGGGGAAAATCACGACCTTGCGGCCACGCAATATTTCGGCCGCCAGATAGGGTAACAAATCGGGCAGATCGCTGGGTACGCAGCCGGTATCGAGCAAAAACCGCCGCAGCCACGGGTGCACATGGTACAGCCCATGGTGCGTTACACTACGGGCAAAGCCGCCCGTTTGCTGCCAGAGCAACAGCGGCGGGATGCAGGTTTCGATGCGCGTAAAATGGTTAAACAGAAAAATCTCGCCTTCCTGCAAGTGGCTGGTAAAGCCCCGTACTTGCAGCTTAAGCCCCACCACGCGGGCCACGCGCTCGGCAAGGCGCATCCAGCGCCCGTAGGTACGGGGCTGAAGCGTGGGGAGAGGGTCTTTGATCATGCGTGGTTGGGTGAGTGTAGCAGGTTCTTCTATCTCTTATGCAGTAGCATTCCATGGCGCAGTGCAACAAAATCCTACACTTATGGTACCCCCTGTGGCTTGTCAGGAACGGTTTTGGCCTGTCGCAATGCACCATTACGGCAATCATTTCAGTATTTTCATGGGCTTCTGTTTGTTGCAATGCAACGGGGGGTGCGGCCCCCCTGCATGGGTGGTAGCCCTCTGCATAAGACAACAGAAAGGAGTCCCAACCCATGACTCACCCCACTCTCCAACAGCTTAAGGCCGGCGCGGCCCTCGCGCTGGTGGTCGGGCTGAGCGCCTGCACAGTCTTGCCTAGTTCGGGCAATATTACTGCATCACCATGGGCCGACTACCACAGCGCCAAGGCTGCGTTTGACCGCATCGATACCAATACCACGAAGGAAGCCCTGGTCATTTTAGGCTTCGACCCTGAAAAGGTGCCCAACACCCGCCTGCTCAACTATGTGGATGTGGTGAACCTGTTCGGGAGCAGCTTTAACCACGAAGCTTTGCCCGAAGGTGTAAAGCGCTGCGTGAAGGCCCGTGACGCTTGCCAAGGCTATCTGATTCGTAGCCAGAACATTAAAAACCAACGCGATGGTAACGTTGCCAGCGACCTGTTCGGCTTTAAAAAACGCACCACCACACGCGGGTGGGAGTTCAGCGCCACCTTGGTGCTGGTAAACAACACCGTCACCTATAAGCTCTGGAACGGAACACCCAGCATCGAATCGACCAGCCGGGAAAGCAACCCGCTCGGGCCGATGCAATCGCTGAGTGGCTTGATCCCTAAGCCCTTCTAAGCCAGCTGTAATCTGCCTAACCAACCGGCCCTGTGGGGCCGGTTGCGCATACACGCACCATACACTCTTGCACCCGCCTGAGGGGTGGCGTAAGCTTGGGGTTATGGAAACATTTGTCGCCACCGCCACCGCTGCCCTTCAGCCACTTGCCGATCTGGTTTGGGGTTGGCCTACCATCATTTTACTCCTGCTCACGGGCTGCTACCTGATGCTGCTGCTGGGGTTTCAGCCGATTCGCCGCCTGCCCGGCGCGCTGTGGCAATTGGTCGGCCCGCGCCACCACGACCCCTTGGCCAAGGGTACTATCAGCAACCGTGCGGCGCTCTGGACTGCCTTGGCCGCCACGGTAGGGACTGGCAACATTGCCGGCGTTGCCACCGCCATTGCGTTGGGGGGCCCGGGGGCGGTGTTTTGGATGTGGGTGAGCGGCGTGCTGGGCTTAGGGCTTAAGTTTGCCGAAACCACGCTTGGCGTGCACTACCGCCAAACGCAGCCCGATGGCAGCATCCGTGGCGGGCCGATGTATTACCTGCGCTATGGCGCGCGGTTACCCAGCCTTGGGGTGGCCTACGCCGTGGCGCTGGCGTTTGCAGCGTTGAGCATTGGCGGGATGGTGCAGAGCAATTCCATGGCCGATGTGATGGCTACCAGCTTTGGCTTTTCGCCGCTGTTGGTTGGGCTGGCCATTACCGTGGCGGCGGGCGCGATTATGCTGGGGGGCCTTAGCCGTATTGCCCAAGCGGCCAGCGCGTTGGTGCCGTTCATGATTGGCCTGTATGTGGTGGTGGGGTGCATTATCTTGGCCCTGAATGCCAGCTACCTGCCCGCTGTGTTTACCCTCATTTTTGAAAGCGCCTTCAGCCCCGCCAGTGCCAGCGGCGGCTTTGCGGGGGCGGCGGTGGCCGCTGCCATGCGCTACGGCTTGGCGCGGGGGATTTTCAGCAACGAATCGGGGCTTGGCAGTGCGGCGATTGTCGCCGCCCCTGCCCGCACCCGCCACCCCGTGGAGCAAGGCCTGATTGCCATGACCCAAACCTTTATCGATACCCTGATTGTTTGCACCTTTACCGCACTGGTGATTTTGGTAAGCGGCGCTTGGCAGATGGGCGGCGTGGCCAGCGGGGGCGCGGCGCTTTCGGCAGCGGGGTTTGACGCGGGGCTTGGCTTTATGCAAGTGGGTGGCTATGGCCTTGGCAGTGCCGTGGTGGCGGTGTGCCTGTTCCTGTTTGCCTTCACCACCATTCTGGGCTGGGGTTACTATGGCCAACAGGGGGCGGTGTATGTGTTTGGGCCCAAGGTGGCTACGCCGTACCTGTACGGGTTCTTGGTCGTCACCTTTCTGGGGGCAGCGTTGCTGGAGTTCGCGCCCGACCTTAGGCAAGGCGTGGCGCTGGTGTGGCTGACTGCCGACGTCACGGTG
>JAIXXE010000099.1 GCA_027490875.1 Alphaproteobacteria bacterium | reverse complement strand
GTCTTCGCTTTCCCCGGTACTCGCTGCCAAGGTGGCGAGGCCCACCGGCCCACCGCTAAACTTTTTAACCAGTGCATTCAGGTAGCGGTGGTCGGATGCATCCAGCCCCTTGTCATCCACGCCCAAACGTTGCAGAGCATGGCGTGTGGTGGCTAAGGTAAGAGTCGTTTCGTTGGCCACGGTGGCAAAATCGCGTACCCGCCGCAGTAGCCGATTGGCCAAACGCGGCGTACCACGGGCGCGGCTGGCCAGCTCGCGTGCGGCCGTGGCCTCCAGCGGAAACCCCAGCAGGGTGGCGGCGCGGTGCAGCACGTGTTCAAGGTCGGCAGTGCTGTAGAATTCCAGCCGACCGTACACCCCAAAGCGGTCGCGCAGCGGGTTACTAAGCATCCCCGCGCGCGTGGTGGCCCCCACCAAGGTAAAAGGGGGTACATCCACCCGTACCGTGCGGGCGGCGGGGCCTTCCCCAATCACCAAATCCAGCTTGAAGTCTTCCATCGCCGGATAGAGCACCTCTTCAACCGCAGCATTCAGCCGATGGATTTCATCGATGAACAGCACATCGTGCGGCTGCAAGCTGGTCAGGATGGCGGCCAGGTCGCCGCCCTTGGCAATCACGGGGCCGCTGGTGGCGCGAAAGCCAACGCCTAACTCTAAAGCCATAATGTGTGCCAAGCTGGTTTTACCAAGGCCGGGCGGCCCTGCAAACAGCACGTGATCCAGCGCCCCGCCGCGTGCCTTGGCGCTGGCAATGAAGACTTCGAGGTTAGCCTTTAATTGCGGCTGACCGACAAATTCATGCAGCGATTTAGGCCGCAGTGCCACATCCTGACTGGCTTCTTCGGGCGCTTGAACCGGCGTGAGCAGGGGGTTCATCATGCCGGGATTTCCCAGCGTTGGCCGGGGTTCAGCACCACCACAGGCAACTCGGCGGCGGCGGTTTCAAACCCGCTTGCATCGGGCGCCAGCAGCGGAAAGGTGCCATAATGAATGGGTATATAGGCTTGGCAATGCAGCAGTTCGCGCGCGGCATAGGCCGCCGCCTCGGCATCCATCGTAAAGCGGCCACCAATTGGCAGCAGGGCTACGTCGGGCTGATAGAGCGCGTCGATGAGGCCCATATCGGAAAAAAGGCAGGTATCGCCTGCATGGTAAATGGTGCCGCCCGGTGTTTCCAGCACCAAGCCGCAGGCCGACCCTGCATAGACGCCGTTAGGCCCCGCGCCACTGCTATGCCATGCAGGCACCAACCGCACCCGATGGTTTTTGCCAAGGTCGACGCAGCCGCCCAGATTGGCCATCGCGATATTCTCTAGGTCTTCCTGTTGAGCTTGCAGCCATTGCACCAGCTCCAGCATGCCCACCACGGTGGCATCGGTCGCGGCGGCAATGTCCAGCGTATCGCCCACATGGTCGGCATGGCCGTGGGTTAAAATAATATGCGTGCAGCCTTGCGCGGCCTCGGCCCAGCCAAACGGGGCGAGCGGGTTGCCAGTCAGGAACGGGTCAATCAGAATCGTGTGGGTGGCTGTGGTGACTTTAAAGCCGCTGTGGCCAAGTGATTGGAGGGTGGTTGTCATCCCGTTAGCTTCCGGTTGCGTGGGTGAGGGCGGTTTTAAACAGCTGGTCGAAGTTGGCATTGGGCGATTGCTCCAACGCCTTCTGGGCCGAGGTTTCCGCAACCTTGGGGGCATAGCCAAGGTTTTGCAGCGCACTGACCACATCGGCCAGCGGGCCTTGTACCACAGCCCCGGTTGGCCCTGCTGCCAACAGGCCGGGCAGGGTGCCGAGCTTGTCTTTCAGCTCCACAATAATCTTTTCGGCCAGCTTTTTGCCAACCCCACTGGCGCGTGCCAAATGGGTAAGCTGGTTGCTGGCAATGGCGTGGATGATTTCGGCCACCGTAAAGCTGGAAAGCATGGAAAGCCCAAGCTTGGGGCCAACGCCGCTAACACCCGTAAGCGCCAAGAAGAAGTCGCGCTCCTCGGCCTGTAAAAACCCAAACAGGGTGAGGGCATCTTCACGCACCGCCAAATGAACCCACAGCCGCGCGGCAACCCCAACCTGCAAGGCGCCCAGCGTACGGCTGGGGCAATGACAGAGGTAACCTACCCCGCCGCAGTCGAGCGTGGCCGTGGTGGCATTGGTGTGAATGACGGGGCCGCTGAGTGATGCAAACATGGCAGTACCTTAAAATTTTTGACGCCGTTTGACCAGCCACCATGCCCAGAGCGGCAGCGGAATGAGAAGAAAATTTACCACCGCAAGCCCGGTACTGTACCCCAAGCTGCCACTCGCAAAAATCAGACTAAAGCCTGTACAGCCCCACAGGGTTTGCATGAACGGTGGCCACCAGCGCCAATGATAGAGCTGGTAGCACCCAAGGGCCGTGCCAACCAATGCCCCCCCCACCCAGACTGCAGCAGAGGCCGCTGCCCCCTGCCAAACGAACGACCACGCCGTAAGGCCTAGCATGGCAACTGCCCCCAACACCCCATACCCAAGCACGATGAAGAGGATCGCCCGTTTGGGCCAGACTGCCGCAACACCCAGTGCTGCCCAGAGGGGCAACAATACCAGCACGGGGCTAAGGCTTGCACCAAGGCCTAATAGTACAGCCAACAGGGCTGTCTCGGGCTTCATCTGCCGTGGTGCAGCACCACGAAGCGAAAGCCACAGCGCCAGCATTCCAACGCCAAGGCTCAGCGCGAGGGGGATGACGATTGAACGAACCAGCATACCCGTAGTATACACCGTTAAAACAAGGCTGCGAAGGCTCTTGCCCTTATAATGACCGCTGGGCAGTCAGTAGCCTAAGTCAAAAGCCTAAAAATCTGTGTTAGCCGACAAAGGGCATTGTCGTCAGCAGGGTGGTGGCGGTGACCGGCACGGCGGCAGCATGCTGCACCAGGTAGACCATGTAGAGCAGGTAGAACATGATGAACAGCGCCCCTTCGGCCCGCGTCAGCCGCCAGCCAACCCGGCTGAACAGCATGAAGGCAACCGCAGCCCCCAACATCACCCACATATCCACCGCAATGATGGTGGCAGGAATGGGGACAGGCAACACCAAGGCCGTAAGCCCAAGAATCCCCAACAGGTTAAAAATGTTAGAACCAATGATAGTCCCCACCGCAATCTCGGGCTGGCGTCGCAAGGCTGCCATTACGCTGGTGGCTAGTACGGGCAGGCTGGTACCCGCAGCCACAATGGTCAGGCCAATGAATGTTTCCGAAACACCCCACAGCTGGGCGAGGCTTACGGCCCCATCCACCAACAGCTTGGCGCCCAGCATTAAACCAACCAGACCAGCCACAATAAAGCCAAACGATGCCCATGTTGGCAGGCTAACCAACGCTACCTCGGGTGCGGGCTCTACACTGCCCTTTTTGTGGGGGCGGCTGCGCATCCAGTACTCCCAACCCAGATAAACAAACAGCAGTCCAATCCAAAGAGCACCAACCCAACGGGGCATTTCTGGGACCACCGTAAAGGTAAGAATGGCCAAAATAGTAACGGCCAGCATGACCATGCCACTTTGGCGCCAAGCAGCCTTGTTAACCATGGTTTTTCGTACCAGTGCCGTCAACCCTAAAATAACGAGAATATTAAAAATGTTCGACCCAACCACGTTGCCCACGGCAATGCCACTGTTACCATTCCATGCCGCCTGAAGGCTGGTGACCAATTCGGGCAGACTGGTGCCAAACCCTACCAGGGTAAGGCCAATCAGCAACGCGGACATGCCATAACGGTTGGCCAGGCTTACCGCACCACGCACCATGCCTTCAGCCCCAAGGGTGAGGAAAACCAAGCCACCCAGCATCGAAAGAATCGTAAAAATCATAAAACCTGCATATCAAAGCCTGTGCGAGCAGGGCAAGGGAAATCGGTTAGGCCGCCCGCGTTGTTGGCGCCGGAGTGGTAAGGCCGCACCAAGGCAACAGAGTACGCAAGGCACCCGCAGTGTCGCCTTCCAGCAGAGCGGCATTCACGCGCAGCTGCACCTGGCTGGTGCGCAGCAATTCATCGGGATTATGATAGAGCTGTTGCCGTTGCAGCTGCATCAGCGCCACCAGCTGTTGTCCCAAAAAACTTAGCAGCGGCTGCTGACTTAATTCTAGCAACGCCAAATGCCACGACACTTCCGCCGCAGTTGCCTCGGCGGCAGCCGCATGGCGGGGCAGCTGGTGCTGATAGAGCGCCTGCACGGCTTCACGCTGCCGCAACGCCCCTTGCCAGCCTTGCAACCCGTGCTGGTGCAACAGGCCCAGCAATGCCATAGGGTTGGATTGCTTAAGGCCACGCCCTTGCGCTGCTATCATTAAAGTAGGCAAGAGGGGAGAAAGGGAAGGCGCCTTGACGTAGCTACCGCGACCGGGAGTGACTTCGAGGAGGCCAGTGCTGCGAAGCATCTGGATAGCCTCGCGCAAGGTGGTGCGGCTGACGCAAAACTGTTGGCATAGCACCGTTTCGGTAGGCAATTTGCTGCCGATGGCGAGGGAGCCGCTGAGGATAAGGGCACGTAAGGAGTCGGCAATATACTGCGCGCGCCGCGGACGCTGCAGAGGGCTTGGAGGGAAAAGTGCAGCCAAAGTGTTGGGGGTTGAGGGGGAGTTTTGCATAGTTAGCAGCTTCCTTGTTGCAATTGTCTGGCATCTTACAAATACAACCATAGGTTGTAAAGAATTATTTTTTACAACCTTACGCAATGTCCTTTCTCCTTGCTCTTGGGGCCTGCTTTCGGGCAGATTATTTTATAAAAGTATAAAAGGAAGATGGGCAGATGAACGGATTCAAATACGGTGGCTGGTTGTTGACGTTGTGCCTGTTGCCATGGGTGGTTGCCGCTCAATCTTCGCTAACATCTTCGCCAACAACTTCGCCAACCTCACCGTGGCAAATTAAGGGAGTAGCGGTGGTGTTAAGCCAAACCACCGGCTTTGCCCGCGATGTTGCGCTGGAACAAGCCGCCCGTAAGGCGCTACCAGCCGTCTTGACTGGCCCGATGGGGTTACCTGCGGCAGAAGCCCAGCGCCGCGTGGCCACCTTGGGTGAGGCGATGCGGTTTGTCAGCCGGTATCAAATCGGGCGCGAGGTGGTGCTACCAAGCTACGCGTTAACCGTAGACCTCACCTTTAATGAAGCAATGCTGCGACGTAACTTTGGCGGGAGCGTTTCACCCTCGGCAACCCTGCCAATTTCAGCAACATCAACGGCATCATCGTTAACAGAAGTCGTAGCGACTGCTACCCCCCGTGAACGGTGGCGGGTGTGGATTCCAGAGCCTGCTGTGGCCGCGCAAGACCGCGCCCGCCGTGCCTTGCAAGCGCTGCCAGATACCACCGTAACGCTCCGCCGTTGGGTGCGTGAAGGGGTGGAGTACGACGTGGCAAGTTTACAATCCCCCGACCAACTGCGCGCGGCTTTGGTAGGCTGGAGTGCCGAGTTACAACCCCTGACAGAGCCCTTAATTCCGGCCGCAACAAACGCCACGAACGCTGCCGTAAGTATCGCTGAAGGGCCGCCAGCGCAGGCCACTGAGGCTGCTGCTGCAACTGCTGTGCCCCCCGCTGCCCCCAAGCCTGCTTTGCTCAAGCGGCCAAGTTGGCTGCCCGAACTCTGGTAAGCGACCGGGCTTGCTCTTTTTATGCGACAGGTAATTTTCCCGGGGCTGCTGGAAGTCGTGCACGATGGTGCATGGGTGCCGGTGAAGGCATCGGCCGCTGCCTTTGCAGGTGTGCATGGTACAGCCCCCGTGGTATGCCTGTATGGTGCTGCAGGGCTTGGCAAGAGCCACCTGCTGACGTTAGCCCGTGAACAGGGGGCCTATACTGTGGATGACCTGGAGCAGCTTACGCCTGATAGTTCTGCCGAGCTTTTTCATGCGCTGCAAGCGGCGTTGCAACGTGCAGGGCCACGGGTGGTCGTGGCCAGCCGCGCCCCGGCAGCCCAGCTGACTGGCTTGCTTGCCGATGTGCGTAGCCGCCTGCTGCTGGCGCCCCAGCTGGAAGTTGGCAGGCCAGACGACGATGAACTACGGGCACTTTTCTCGAAGTGGTCGGTGCAACGGCAGTTGGTACTCACGCAGGCGGTGGCGGATTATGTGTTGGCGCGTGCCGACCGTAATCCGGCCGCTCTGTATGGTTTCTTGAGGGCATTGGATGGCGTGAGTCTGACGGAAAAACGCGCCATAACAGTCCCGCTTGTGCGGCAGTTGCTGGAACAAACAGCGCAGCCTTGACTGGCATAACAAGAGATGCTAATTGACATAATCATTTCTATAAAACAGAAATGATGAAACATAAACCATACGTTTGGAGACTATCGATGAAACCTGCAACACCCTTGGAAAGCACTGTGGCATTACCCCTGACCCATTACACGGCAGCCAGCCGGGGAAGAGCCGATTTTGGCTGGCTGCAAAGCTGGCATAGTTTTTCGTTTGGCGAATATTACGACCAAGCGCGCATGGGGTTTGGGGTGTTACGGGTGTTGAATGACGATACCGTGGCCGGTGGTGGTGGCTTTCCAGCCCACCCGCACCGCGACATGGAAATTGTAAGCTACGTGCTGGAAGGTGGCTTGGCGCATCGCGACAGCAGCGGTGGAGAAGGGGTGATTCGGCCCGATGAACTGCAGGTGATGACCGCAGGCACAGGCGTGACTCACAGCGAGTACAACGCCAGCCCCACCGAACCCGTGAAGTTTTTACAGCTCTGGTTACTGCCCAAGGCCAAGGGGTTAACGCCGCGCTATGCCCAAGTCGCATTGCCCCCAGCGCAGGGCTGGCAGCTGCTGGCCAGCCCCGACGGCCAAGGGGGGAGCCTGTTACTCAACGCCAAAGCGAGCCTGCACCGGGCCAAACTGCTGGGGACTGAGGAGTTACTACCGCTTGAAGCGCCCTTGGGGGCATGGGTGCAGGTGGTTGCAGGCAGTGTAACAGTCAATGGCCAGCCAGCTGCCGCAGGGGATGGCCTTGGGCTTCCAGCCGGGAAGGTGCACCTTCAAGCCCACGGGCCAGCCCATGTGGTGGCCGTGGTGATGGCCTAACGCCCAACAGAGAAAGGCCCGCGCTGGTGTGGCGGGCCTTCTCTTCGTTGTGCGGGGCTAGCAGTGCTCAGGCCGCTTTGGACTCTCTCCGCCCATCAAGTGTGGCTTTGACCCTCACCATCTCGTCCTTGATGATGAGCTTCCTCCATTTCATCCTTTTGATGGCCTGATCCGAGGAACCCTTAACTCCTAAGGCAGTCTCAAGTGAGGCATGCTCACTTTCAAGGTTCTGGAGCATAGTCTGCAGTTTGTCCAAGGAAAGCTCGGACAGGGGGCGTGGTTTGGAAACGTTCGTACCTGATTTCGCCACAAGATTGTCTCCTAACAGGCGTTACGGTAATTTTTTTTACCGACATTCTTCAGAAGGTGTCAAACAAAAAAACCCGCCAGCGGCGAGTTTTATTTGCGTTTCCAGTGCCTAGAGGCTCTGGCGGGTAATCTTAACCGCAACGGTCAGCAGCACTTCGGGGTGCAGTGCAACCCGGATGCTGTGGTCGCCAACGTCCTTAACAGAGGTGGCCAAGAGAATCTGGCTGGCTTCGACCTTCAGGCCCTTGTGCTGCAGCTCGGGGACAAAATCCTTCGCCTTCACCGAGCCGTACAGTTGGCCGGTTTCGCTGGCGTGACGGGTGAGATCCAGCTGCAGGCCAGCGTGCTGGGCTACCAGTTGCTCGGCCGCGGCCTTGGCCTTGGCGTTTTGGGCTTCTAGCTGAGCCTTTTGCTCGGCAAACAGGGCCGCGTTAGCCTTGGTGGCAGCCATGGCCTTGTTGCGTGGCAGCAGAAAATTACGGGCAAAACCCGCCTTTACGCGCACGGTTTCGCCTAGTTTACCAACGCCTTGCAGGGCCTCGGTTAGAATGACATTCATGTGAGCCATTGTTCTATCTCCTTCTCACCAGATTTATTCTGCGCTCTCGGTCGCACGGGCGCGCTGGGCGTCGCGCTCGGCAAAGCGGGCCACGCGAGCAGCGATGCGCTCGTTGCGCTGTTCGCGCTCGGCGGCTGGGTCGGCCTTCAGCACAAACGGTAGCAAGGCCAGCATGCGGGCACGGGCGATGGCCGTGGCCAGCTCGCCCTGCTTGGCAGCACACACACCGCTGAGGTGGCGGGGGAGAATCTTGCCCAGGTCGCTCAGGTACTTGGAAAGCATCCGAACGTCCTTGTAGTCAATCTTGGTGGCCTTGGGGCCGCTGAAGGGGCAGCCACGGCGACGTTGAAAATAGGCTTTACCCAGCAGACGCGGTGAGTACTTGGCGTCCTTCTTGAAGCCACCATCGGTGCCTTCTTTGCGTGGGCCTTTGCTAAACTTGCCTTTGCCTTTACCTTTGCCCTTCGATTTGTCGTTGGGGCGGCGGGCGGGGAGTGGTTCCATAGCCATGAGAATAATCCTTGTTCGGTTGCCTGAATTATGCCTGTGGGCCCATCAGCTCGGCTTCTTCAGCACGGGCTTTGGCCTTGAGGATAGCGCTCGGTTCTTTGGAAATTTCGTCCACCTTCACCGTCATGAAGCGAATCACGTCATCGGAAAGCTTCATGGCGTATTCCAGCTCGTTCACGGCGCTGGCATCGTTCAGTTGCAGCCCGTGCAGGGTGTAATAACCCTTGCGGTGTTTTTTGATGGCATAGGCCAGCGTGCGCAGGCCCCATTGCTCGGTCTTGATAATTTTGCCTTTGTGCTTCTTCACCATATCGGCAATTTTGCCGGAGACGGTTTCCACCGTGGTGGTGGGCACGTCGGGGCGAATGATGGTCGTAAATTCGTAGAACGCCATGGCGTTGCAACTCCTTTGGGTCTCTTCTGGACACCGCCCTGTTAAGAGCGACGGCCCACCCCCAATGGGTGAGCAAGATAGAGCCCTGTTTGCATAGTGTGGCAAAGTATGCAAGAAGAAAATGATGAACAGGCAAAGAATCTTGATGTTTCCCGGTCAGGGCAGCCAAGCTCCGGGCATGGCCGATGGCTGGCTGGAAAGTACCGCCGCACGGTCCGTATTGGCTGAAATCAGCGATGCGTTAAAGGTTAACCTAGGGGACTATATGGCCGCTGATGGCGACCCTGAGGAGCTGCGTCGTACCGACCGCGCCCAGCCGGCCCTGCTGGCGGTGGGGCTGATGGCCGTGGCGACGCTGGAAGCTGAAAGTGGTAAAAGTGTTAAAGACTTAGCATATGCGGTGGCTGGCCATAGTTTAGGCGAATACACCGCTGTGGCCGCTGCCGGTGGGCTCGGGGTAACGGCGGTAGCGCAGCTGGTTGGCGTGCGCAGCCAAGCCATGGCCCAGACCGCCGCCGGAGGCATGAGCGCGGTGCTCGGCCTACCTCCCGCAGCCCTGCAAGCGGCCTTAGTGGGGCAGCCCGAGGTATGGCTGGCCAACGATAACTGTGAGGGACAGGCGGTAATCTCAGGCACGCTGGAGGCCTTGCCGGTCGCCGAAGCGGCGTGCCAAGCGGCAGGTGCCAAACGGGTGATACGGCTGCCGGTAGGGGGGGCTTTTCATACCCCCTTGCAAGCCCCCGCTGCCGCCGCTGTGGCGGCGTGGTTGTGTCAGTATCGGGTACGGCCGCTGGCCTTACCATGTGTGATGAATATAAGTTCGCAATTCCATGAAAGTGAAGAAGAAGTTAAAGATAATCTAACGCAGCAAATCACAGGGCCAGTGCGCTGGCGCGAGAGCCTGCAAGCCGTTGCAGCCCAAGGCGTGACCGAGGTTCTGGAGTTGGGTTGCGGCAAGGTGCTCACGGGCCTCGCCCCCCGCTGCGACAGCCGCCTTAAGGGCGTGAGCCTGACGGGGCGTGAGGAGCTGCTACGTTACCTGGAGGCTCAAGCCGCAGGTTCTTAGGCAGAGGCCTGCCTGCCGCGGCTTCGAGGCACTGGAGGTAGGCATGAAAGCCACCACGGTTCAGCAGGTTAAGGTTCGCGTCCATTTTAAGGGTATAGATGAACAGCCCCACCGGCATGACCGTTATGATGTAAATGACCAAAAAGCCAATGATCCATGGCCATGGCAGTTTTTGGGTCGGGTGGGGCGTTGCGGTCATGATGGAAGCGCTTGTAACAGAGCCACCGGGGTTAGGCAAACTCTCGGCGTGGAAACTGCGGTGCGGGCAGGCGGTAGGCTGCCCAAGCTGCTGGTTCTTCTACCCACCAGCGGGCGTTGACATGAAAGCCAGCAACAGGAAGCGGGGCCTCGTTGGCGGTGTTGCTGTACAGCGTGCCAACGAGGTCGATCGCCGCGCCTTCTGGCCAGGTGTGTTGCTGAAAGGTTGTTTCGTCGGGGAACTTGTAGAAGTGCGTGTCTGTCCACATGGCTTAAGCAGTCAGTTGTTGCAGGGTGGCGTTACTAAGGCGCGTTGGATAGTAAGTGATGCGCCGCAGCCAGCCGAACAGCGGCCCGCTGCCGGCACTCACAATGCGTCCAATCTCAAGCTGGGTCACTGTTGGCAAGGTAAAGGTGGTGGTGCCTAACGGTGCGCTGCCGTTGCAGCTGGTAAATAAATCACTGGCGGCATAGGCAAAGCCCGATTTAAACACGGTGTTATCAGTCAGTGTCACGCCAGCGCCGCCGTTGTACTGGGTCGCGCCGCCCGTGGCAGCAAACAGGCCGTTGCCTCCGGTGGTGCCCACAAAGTGCGTCATGCGGTTGTTAAAAGTACCGTCGCTGAAACTCACCAGCCCTTGCGTTGCGCCGGAACTGGCACGCATGACTTCACCCTCAACAATAATCGTTCCCTGTGTGGGGTTAAAGCCTATGTTGGCGAGGTTGAGAACGAGGGCATTGTCATCGGCCCGCGTCGCCGAGGCGGTGGTGGTGGGGATGTAGGACGATGGGAACTCACCAGTCCCCAACTGTGCGCCCCAGACCAACAGGCCATCGGTGCCGTTCGGGGTGAAATTGCGAATGAGGCCAATACGCAGGTTTTCTGTTGACGCGACAATCGACCCAGTCACCGACACGCGAAACCAACCATTGCCTACGGGGGTAATCAGCGGAGTGCCCACGCTGAGCGGTGAGCCTGTGCTGGAATTGGTAATAGTCTGGTTCGTCAGGTTAAAGTTGGCTTCCAGCGAGATACTCTGGGCGTTGTTGCGCATGTAAATGCGGTAGCTGGTCAGGCCGTTGGCCTTTACAAACATACTAAAGGTACGCACCACCGATAGGTCGGTTGAGGCAAGGTTCTGGTTTAAGGTATGGTCGCCAGCAGCAGCCGTGGGCACCCAGTTGTCAGCGGTAGCTGTCCCGATTGGGGATGTGCTGGTATTGGCAGTCACGGCACCCTGAAACACGCCCCATGTGGTGGTGAAGTCCTCACTCTGCAAGGCAAGGTTGGTGCGCGTTCCCTCCATCAACAGGCCACGGGGTTGCAGGGTGGTGGGGGTGAAATCGAAGCGGGGGGTGTTCTGTGCCTCGAGAGCCAAGGTGCCATTGCTACGGAACACCATACCACCACTGGCGCGGGTGCAGCTAACCCCTGCGGGCATGGTCCCCTCCAGCCAACTCAGCAACGTACTTTCCTGCGAGGTGGTGATGAGGGGCAACGAAGGATTGGTGCTAAGGGGGCCGGTTAAAGGTTGGGTATGCATCGGGCGGCCTCCGGCTTAAGCTTGGCGTACCTGAAGCGTCCAGGTGCCATCGGTGGCGGCAAGGCGCACCCCCGTGACTGGCCGCAACACCTTTTCAGCACCTGTACTGATACGGCTGCCCAAGGGGCTGTTCACCCAAGTGGCGGTGCCAGCAGCAATGCGTTCGGCGTCGTCCAGCGTGATTTGCAAACGGGCGCCTGTGACCGGCGTACCAGCGGTAAGCCTAAGCACGGCGGCTACTTCGCGGTTGGGGTTCACCACAAACTCATCGGAGAAGGTGGTGATGCCGGTTTGCTCTTCAAGGTTCACAACAGTACGGGCGGGCATGACGAGAGGGCTTTCGGTTGGGTGATAAAAAAACCTCCCCAACGGGGAGGCATAAAAAACCGCCAGTCTGAAATTCAGCACTGGCGGTATCTTGCCATACCATAGGTGGCACCGTTTCATCTGTCAAGAAAAATCTTCTAAAGTAATGATTGTAATCATATAATCATCAAATCGGGGGCAACGCCAAACTCAGTTTGCAACAGCCGCCATTGGCGCACCAGTGGCAGGTCGGCTTGGGCCACCACCACCACACTGGGTAACACCGCCAGCAAGGCCTGCATGAGTAATTTGGCACTGCTGCCATCGGTGGCGACCAGCTTAAGCAGGCTGTTGGCTTCGGCGGCTGGCACCCAAACCACATCGGCTCCGGCAGCCCGCACCACGCCAGGCATGGCGGGGAGGGTTTTTGCGGCTTCCCCCACGGTGGCAGGGATGACCACGCTGGCGACACGGTCGCACAGTTTGGCGGCATGCTTAAGTGCGGCCAAATCGTGCGTGGTGGGGACTTCACGCACGGCTACCAAAGCCCACGTTGTGGTGAGGTTGGAGCCGGGCCATTGGGCAATGGCGTCGGCCAGCGCCGCACGGTTACGCACCACCCGTGCATGAGGGGCCTCAGCCACTGCGCGCGCCCTTAAATAGCCGGCGGGTGGCACGATCGGCTTCGCGCCGTTTGATGGTCTCGCGCTTGTCGATGGTTTTTTTACCCTGTGCCAACGCGAGGGTTAACTTTACCAGCCCACGCTTCCAGTAAAGTTTGAGGGGCACCAAGGTAAGGCCATCTCGCTCGCGCGCTTGTTTAAGTTTTTTAAGCTCGCTCGCGTTGAGCAAAATCTTGCGACTGCGGCGTTCATCGTAGCCAGTATTGCCTTGCAGCGTGGCATGTTTGTAAGGTGCAATATGCGCACCAATCAGCCATAGTTCGCCTTTGCTAAAGCCTGCGTAGGCTTCGTTGAGGTGGCCACCACCCGCCCGTAGGCTTTTCACCTCGGCGCCATGCAACACCAGCCCGGCTTCGTAAAACTCTAGCAACGTATAGTTGTACCGAGCCTTGCGGTTTTCACAGAGCGGGGGCGGGTGGGTTGGAGCGTTCATGAAGCCAATTAACTTTGTGTGGAGGCCGGAGTGGGATTTGAACCCACGAATCACGGTTTTGCAAACCGCTGTGTTAAGCCACTTCACCATCCGGCCAGTGGGTGTCTCTTAACGCAGTTCCAAACATTTTGCAAACTGTCGAAAACGTAGCAAAGGGTACTTGTACCAGCCCCAGGCTTGTTGAAACACTAAAAGCAAGGCTGGCCAAGCCCAGCACTATGGGTGGCCCACCACTCACTCCAGCCCTTCACATGTGTCGCGTTGCGAACGACCTGACTGCTGCGGCAATGCGCCGGTGTTTGCGTTGCCATGGTGCTGACGAGCGCGGCAGGTATGATGGCATCACGGCTACCCCACAGCATGGTGAGGGCAAGCGGCTCTGTACGCGGCGTAACAGTGCCGACTGTCATCTCCGGCACCCGATGATACCGATTGACGAGGTTTGGGTTTAGGTTCCCCGCCACCGTGATGACCTGCCGCACCTGCGCCAGATTTTGGGCAACAGCATAGGCCAAGTAGGCACCTCCGCTGAAGCCGACCAGTTCGGTGGGGTTGTTAGCACTCAGGCGGGCAATGAGGGTGGTGTAGTCATCCAGCACTGCTTGGGTAAAACGCTGGGTGGTAAAAACTTCAGGCCCACAGGCCTTGTTTGGTGCCACCCATTGGCAGGGGCGGCCCAGATATATCAACGGTTGGCCGGATGAGTCGGCCAGCGCCAGCTGCAACCCAACCGGCGTTTGCGGCGTAGGGCTAAGGCTGGGGCGGCCACGGGCGGTAAAGGCGTTGCCGTCGCCTTCCAGGTAAACCCGCAGTGGCCCTATTCCTGGGCGTTGCAGCACCACAATGAGGGCGCCGGCAATGGTTGCCCCCTCCTGCTCCCAGGCGGGCTGATGGGTCAGGTATGCCTCAAGATTAGGCGCTGCGCGCTGACATGCGACCAAAAAAACACAACAGGCCACCGAAATCAGTCCCGCCATCCAAGGGCCCAATCGGCCATATTTCCTTTGCAGCGCAGGATTCTTCACCAAACCATCTTAAAGCGTGGCATTTGACATGGTCAAGTTGGATTGGTGAAGGTGAGGCATGCGTTGGAATCGTAAATTCGTCTGGTGCCTTGTCGCCTTATCTTGGGGGGCTGTGGCGTCGGCAGCAGCGCAGCAGACTAACAGCGGCTTCAGCACCGTACCAGTGTTTACCAGTACCAGTGAACCTGGAAGCCGCGAACAAATCTTTAGTGGGTCGGCACGGTGGGCGGTGGGCACGGGCCCAGCCGTAGAAGTTTCTAACAGTGACGCTGCGATTATTAATGTGCAGACCGGTGCGATTGTCAGCAGCTCCTCGGCCACGGGCACCATTGTTACGATGCCCGACAGCAACGTGACTACACTGACCATTACGAACACGGGTAGCATCATTAACAGTTCTGGTGCGTTGGCGATCCGTGCGAACGCACTCAGAAGTGGGGGGGGGAATACCGAGACTGTAGTGAATAACCAGGGCAGCATCATTGGCGGCATCAGTACCGGCAACGGCAACGATATCATTCGCAACACCGGCGGTGTGATGATTGGTGGTCTTACG
>JAIXXE010000111.1 GCA_027490875.1 Alphaproteobacteria bacterium | reverse complement strand
TTTCGTTTCATCAGAGACGATATGCGTTCCTATCCTTACAGCGATGGCTTTCCGGCCAAAGCAAAAAATGACGCAGAGCTTGAAGCCTTGATGGCTCAGCTCATCGACAGTCGGTTAAAGAATCAAAATTACGGATTCTACACCTTGGGTTGCTTCCCGGACGTTGGCTATATCGGCCTGCTCGAACAAAGATCCACCTATCCGGGTAAGGGCAAAAAAATCTGCGAGTTTGTGGAAGTCCTCGGCATCTATGTGAACCCGCATCATCGCTTGAAGGGCTGTGGTGGGTTACTCTTGGCAACCGCGACTAAATGGGCAAGACAACGCGGCAAAGAGGTGTTTGTTGCTTGGGTGCACGAAGGAAATCAAGCTTCACTCGCGACCTTCAAAAAGGCAGGCTTTACCCTCTTCAATGCCGATGAAGAAGGCCGCTGCTACGCCGAGCGTTGGCTCTAGCACGCGCGCCGCATCGACACCTGAACGGCCCTCCTCTGTGGGGGCTGTTTTGGTATGGTTTAGCCAAAGGCCCCTTTAATGCATATTACAAACCACTCCCGTCATTCCAGAAGCCAGCAGGGGCCAGCAAGGACAACGCGCTTGTCGATTTTTGGCCTCCTGCGGCTACCAGGAGCCGTAGCGAAGCGAAGACCGACGCGCAGCGTAATATAGCGAAGCCCATCACCACCTGTTACAAATTTCACCCTCATGGCGGCCCCCGCCTCCGCGAGGGTAAACTCCAGCCGCCATCCACGGAATCTTTTTTTAAGCGTGGATCACGGCCTTCGCCGTGATGAGGGAACTTTTTTGGCTGTACCAATCAATAAGAGGCTTCGCTCTAACTGGTGAGAATGGGTTTTGCTATTCCAGATACGGATTGGGGGCCTGAACAATGAATCATTGTTCTCCCCAACCGCGTTCTGGAATGACGGAGAGTGTGTGAGGTGGGCGATCGTCGGCAACATCAATCTTCATCGTCATCTCCTTAAAGAATCGCTCCATGGCAATGCTTGAACCGTTTGCCGCTGCCGCAGGGGCATGGGGCGTTGCGGGCGATACGCGGGTCGAGCGGGTTTAAGTCATCCCAACTGGCCACCCCAAAGTCGCGCGACGATGGCCCATTGCCTAACGACTCAGCTATCGGCTGCCCTTGCGCGCCGCCGTACGCCCCTTGGGCGCTGGCTTGAGCACTGACTTGTTGGGCAACGGCTTTTTTAGGGTGCGCGTGGCCACCTCCTGTGATGCCTGTGGCGCAGGAGCGGCTGAAACCGGGGTCTCGGCAGATGCAGGCATTAACTGAATGCGGGCCAACAGGGCCACCACATCGCGCTTCACCTGCGCCATCATATCTTCAAACAGCACAAAGCTTTCCTTGCCGTATTCGTTCAAGGGGTCCTTCTGGGCGTAGCCGCGTAAGCCAATCCCCTTGCGCAGAAAATCCAGCGCCTGCAAGTGCTGCCGCCAGAGCCGGTCCAGCGTTTGCAAAATCACGCTCTTTTCTAGGCTGCGCATCACCTCGGGGGGAATGCTCGCTACCTTTTGGGCCCACGCCTCATCGGCGGCTTGGCGGCAGCGGGTCATCACATGTGCCGCCCCAACATCGGCTTCCTTCAACCACTCGTGTAAAGGCAGGTCCAGCCCAAACTGATTCTTGAGGCCATTGCTCAAGATATCGGGCTGCCATTGCTCGGGCAGGGCTTCGGGCGGGAAGGCCTCGGCCCCCAATGCGTCGAGCACATCATGCCGAAACTCCACCAAAGTCTCGGCCAGATTTTCCGTATGAAGCACCTGCGTGCGTTGGTCGTAAACCACCTTGCGTTGGTCGTTGAGCACTTCGTCGTATTTCAAAATATTCTTGCGCAGGTCAAAGTTCAGCGCTTCAATTTTGTTCTGGGCGTTTTCAATGCTCTTGCTCACAATCGCCATCTGCACCGCCTCATCGTCGGGTACATTCAGTTTACCCAACAGGCCTTCAATGTTCGGAACGAAGCGCTTGATGAGGTCATCTTGCATGGAAAGGTAAAACACGCTGGCGCCAACGTCGCCCTGCCGGCCACTGCGGCCGCGCAGCTGGTTATCAATCCGGCGGCTCTCGTGGCGCTCGGTGCCAAGCACCTTAAGCCCGCCAGCGGCCATAACAGCGGCATGTTCGGCCACTTGGGCAGCCCTAATCCGCGCGGCATCCTGCGCGTCCTTGGCATCGGCCAGCAGCAGTTCCAGGTTACCGCCAAGCTTAATGTCGGTACCACGGCCCGCCATGTTGGTGGCGATGGTCACCGCGCCCTTTCGCCCGGCCTGCGCCACAATGCTGGCCTCTTGCTCATGGAAGCGTGCATTCAAGACACTGTGCGGCACCTGCGCGGCTTGCAGGGCGTTGGCCAGTTCTTCGCTCTTTTCAATGGTCGTGGTGCCCACCAGCACTGGTTGGCCGCGGGCGTGGCAATCGGCAATATCGGCCACAATGGCTTTTAACTTACCCTTTTTGCTGGGGTAGATAATATCCGCTGCATCCTTCCGCGCCACCGGCACATTGGTGGGGATGACCAGCGTTTGCAGGTTATAGATGTTCTCAAACTCTTCCGCTTCGGTGGCGGCAGTTCCGGTCATCCCTGCCAGTTTGGGGTACAGCCGGAAAAAGTTTTGAAAGGTAATCGACGCCATGGTCTGATTTTCCTGCTGAACTGGCACGCCTTCCTTGGCTTCAATCGCCTGATGCAGCCCTTCGCTCAGGCGCCGCCCCGGCATCATGCGGCCGGTAAACTCGTCAATCAGCACCACTTCGGGGCCCTTGTCGCCGGTGCGCACAATATATTCCGCGTCGCGCCGATAGAGCACATGCGCCCGCAGGGCTTGGGTTACGTGGTGCACCAGGCTAATGTAGTGGGTGTCGTACAGGTTGGCTTGGGCGGGCAGCAGGCCTTGAGCTTGCAAATAGTGTTCGGCCTTATCCACGCCGCTGTCGGTCAGGGTCACGCTGCGTTGCTTTTGGTCTACTTCATAGTCTTCAGCTTCCACCAGCTGCGGAATCAGCCCATCGACTTGCAAATACAGCTGGGTTTGGTCGTCGGTAGGGCCCGAGATAATCAGCGGCGTCCGTGCTTCATCAATCAGGATGCTATCCACCTCATCCACAATCGCAAAATACAAGGGCCGCTGCACCAATTGACTGGGGTGGAGGGCCATGTGGTCGCGCAGGTAATCAAAGCCCAATTCGTTGTTGGTGGCATAGGTAATATCGGCCTCGTAGGCGGCCTTACGTTCCATGCCATCCTGGCCATGATAAATCGCGGCTGTCGTCATCCCCAACTTGATAAACACCGCGCCCATCCAGGCGGCGTCACGCTTGGCCAGATAGTCGTTCACGGTTACCACGTGCACGCCCTTGCCTGCCAAGGCATTCAGGTACGCGGCAAAGGTGGCGACCAGCGTTTTACCTTCGCCGGTTTTCATTTCGGCAATGTTCCCGCCGTGTAGCGCCAAACCACCCAGCAACTGAACATCGAATGCCCGCAACCCCAAGGCGCGGCGCGCCGCTTCGCGCACGGCGGCAAAGGCTTCCACCTTAAGGCTATCCAGCGATGCCCCTTGCTGCAACTTGGCTTTAAGCTGCACGGTTAAGTCGGCCAGCGCCGCATCGCTGAGGCCTTGCAAGGCAGGTTCTAAGGCCCCCACAGCAGCGGGGAACGCTTTATTGGCTTTCAAGAACTTAGAGGTTGGGGTGCCAAACAGCAAAGCGAGCGGATTAAACATAGGCGCACTCTTGGCCCAAAAGGGTAGAAAAAGCAACCGGGCGGCTGTACATTTGAGCGGCAATAAAACCAGACCTCTGCCTAAGTAAGGTAAGGGTTAGCGCGGCCGCCCAGCATGATGCGCATGGGTGAGGGCCACCGCCAATGCATCGGTGGCATCGGGTGGTAGCTTCAGCGCCCGTGTGGCGGGCAGCAGCACGCCTACCATGTGGGCCACCTGCGGCTTTTCGGCATTCCCTTTGCCCACCAGGCTCTGCTTCACCAACCGCGCGGCATACTCGTAAACGGGTACGCCCGCCTGCGTGGGGATGAGCAACGATATCGCCCGCGCCTGCGCCAACTTCATGCTGCTTTGCATGTTTTTATTCACGTACACTTCTTCTACTGCCGCCGCTTGCGGAGCGTACTGGCTCACCACGGCCACAACGCCTGCGGCCAACACCGACAGCCGCTGGGGCAGAGGGTCCTTCGGGTTGGAAGACACCCGCCCCGCCGCCACAAAGGTATAGGCGTTGCCGTGAACCTCCACCACGCCATAGCCGGTATGTTCCAACCCTGGGTCGAGGCCTAAAATGCGCATGACGGCACTGTAGCCGAAGTGTGTGCGTCCTGCTAGGCTGGCGCTATGCTCGCCTACCTGCTCCGCCGTTTGGTGTTCATGTTGCCCTTGCTGCTCGGGATAACCATCCTTTGCTTTGGCGTGATGCACCTCGCCCCCGGCGACCCGACCCAACTGATGGGCGACTTCGACCCCAAAGCCCGCAGCAGCGCGCTGATGAACACGGCGGGGTTAAGCGACCCCCTGCCCGTGCAATACCTGCGCTGGCTGGGGCACTTGGCGCAAGGCAACTTGGGCGTAAG
Source organism: Alphaproteobacteria bacterium (assembly GCA_027490875.1). Classification (GTDB taxonomy): domain Bacteria; phylum Pseudomonadota; class Alphaproteobacteria; order UBA2136; family UBA6156; genus JADCGN01. Next base: position 15,000 of record JAIXXE010000111.1, on the reverse strand, counting down.
CCTGATGCCCGATGGTCTGCCCGTAGTGCAAAAGCTGGCCGAAGCCCTGCCCCTCACCTTGTGGCTGAACGGTGTGGGGCTGCTGTTAATCTTAAGCCTAAGCCTGCCGCTGGGGCTATGGCTGGCGGCGCGGGCGGGCGGGATGGCCGATACCACCACCACCGTGCTGCTGTACGCCGGGCTGGCCGCCCCGAGTGTGTGGCTGGCGCTGCTGGGGCTGCAATGGTTTGGCGTTGGCTTGGGCTGGGTGCCGCTCAGTAGCCTCAACACCTTTGGCGCCGAACACTGGCCGTGGTGGCAACGGGCAGCCGATACCCTCTGGCACCTTACCCTGCCCTTGGCGGTAGGGCTGATTGGCAGCCTGGCGGGGCTAACGCGCTATGTGCGTGGCAGTGCCTTGGCGGTGTTGGGGCAGCCATTTGTCCTTACGGCCCGTGCCAAGGGGGCCTCGGGCCAGCGGGTGTGGGTGCGGCACATCCTGCGCAACGCGCTGTTGCCAACCCTCACCATTGTGGGGCTGGCGTTGCCGGGGCTGATTGGCGGCAGTGTGATTATGGAAAGCCTGTTCGGCCTACCCGGCATGGGCAAGCTGTTTTACGACAGCGTGATGATGCGCGACTACCCCACCGTCATGGCGCTACTGCTGATTGGCGCTGTGCTAACGCTGCTGGGCAACCTGCTGGCCGACCTCAGCCTCGCCGCCGCCGACCCGCGGGTGCGGGTGGGCTTAGGGGCTACTTAGAAATGGGGCTCCGCCCTTAGGCGGAGGAGAATCGATCGTAGTGTTCAAGCCGCGGCAAGCGGGCCAAATCGTTGGCCCCAACCCCAAAACGAGGACTGAGAATCCGCGTGATACGCTCGGGGCAATACGGCTCGAAGTGGTAGTTGAGTACCGGCCATGGCCGCGCCAGATGTTTTCCCGTACGAGGATCAATCAGGCAGTCGCTGAGTGACAGCCAAATCGTTCCTTTAAAGGGCTCGGTGAATCCTTTTTCATCCTGAACGAACAGGCGTGTTCCACCGTTGTAACGTGCCAGTTTGGCCGATTGTCTGCGTACTCGGTGCCAACCAGTCTTGAACTCGATGGAAACACGACCACCAAGCGCAGCGGAATACCCGTGGAAGTCGGGGCAACCAAAGCACAGGGCACCGCCATGAGGCAATGCCAATGTTGGCAAGGTTGGCTCTACCAAAATCAGTGGTGACATATCCCAGTCGTCAAAGCATTTCAGCAGGGTGCGCGCACAGCCCACAAACCAAGGCCATTGATCGGGGTGAGCACGCAGGAATCTGAGCGATGCGTCGGCCCCCTTCTGGATGGCCAAATTCTGCAACAACGCCTGCATTGGTTTTGGCTTAAGCTGCTTTAAGGAAGGCCAAGGGGTTCCATCCAGCAGCAGGGCCAAGAGTTGGTGAATCGCCTCACCGCGTGCGGTATAAAACGCAGTTTGGTAAGGCCGATTTTTGTCATGGAGAGAGGACATGCGAATCTCCGAACAGTTTCTGCTACGATAGGGCAGCAGTAAAAAAATGAATTGGTCTAAGATTTTCTAACATAGTCCTACCTCTCCTACAATCTAAGGAATGAACCTTAAGCAGCCTTATGCGGCAGCAGGCAACCGCTCCAGCACCCGCAACAGGCGCGGGGTTGGTTTCAGTACCCGCAGGTAGTCGTGCCACGCGGCTGGCAGCGCAGCCAGACGGTCTTCGGTTAGCCAGAGGTAAAGCAGGTCGGCTCCGGTGGGCAGCCACGGCTGGTTCAGCAAGGTTAAGCCAGCGCGTTCGGGCGAAAGGTTGCCCTTGCGGTTGTTGGCAGGCCAACTGGCCAGTACCACATTGTTCCAAGTGCCCGCACCGGCCCGGCTGCGGGGCACGACGTGGTCCATGGTGGCCTCGTGGGCCTTGTCGGCGGCCTGCAGGCGCAGGGTTTGGCCAGTGTACTGGCACAGGCCCCTGTCGCGCACATACAGGTTATGCAGGTTACAGCTGGGCGTGCCGTGCAGGTTGGCGGCTGCGATATACTCTTTTAACGCGACCACGCTGGGCAGGCGCAGCTCGGTGGTGGGGCTGTGGGCCCAGGTTTCGCTAAAGCTCACCACGTTAAAACGCCCCAAAAAATACCCTTTTAAGGTATCCTCGGCATTCAATGTCTCAAGCGGGTAGCCCAACGGCTGGTAATCGGCATTCAGCAACAGCGTGCGGTGGTTGGCAAACAGGGCAGCATTGGGCGAAGCGTGGTCTGCACAGAAGGCTTCTGGCAGAGCCATTGGGCTAGAGTCTCCAACACCGTTTCATAATCCTATTATAATCGCAGCTGGGGCTTGGCGGCAAGACCTCAAGCCGTTAGCCTAGCCCCATGCAAGCACCCCGTGTGGCCGGATTCCTGCTCATCGCCCTGATGGCGGGCTGTGCCCTGCTGGCCCCCCTATTAGCCCCTGCAGCCCCTAACCAGATGTTTTTAAGCCATGTTCTCACCCCGCCAAACGCCCAGTTTTGGCTTGGAACCGATGCCTTGGGCCGCGATGTTTTAAGCCGCCTGCTGTACGGCGCCCAAACCAGCCTTGGTGTGGGCTTGGTGGCGGTGGGTCTGGCGCTGGCGGTGGGGGTGGCTTTGGGCGTGGTGGCTGGTTTGGGTGGCCGTACCACCGATGCCCTGCTGATGCGCCTGACCGATATCATGCTGTGCTTCCCCACCATTTTTTTGATTCTGGCGGTGATTGCCATCCTGACCCCGAGCCTGCTTAATATTATGATTATTATAGGCTTGACCAGCTGGATGGGCGTGACGCGACTGGTGCGGGCCGAGGTGTTAAGCCTCAAAACTGCGCCGTGGCGGCAGGCGGCCACGCTGGCGGGCGTGGGCCCCTGGCGGCTGGCCGTGCGGCATCTGTTACCGAATCTGCTGCCGCCCATCCTCACCTCCGCCAGTTTGGGGCTGGCCGCCGCCATTTTAACCGAAGCGGGCCTCAGTTACCTCGGCCTAGGGGTGCAGCCCCCTACCCCCAGCTGGGGCGCGATGCTGACCGAAGGCAAGAGCGTGCTGGAAGCCGCCTGGTGGCTAACCGCCCTGCCTGGCCTGGCAATTTTATTAACTGTATTAGGCTTCACTTTAGCAGTTGAAAAGTAAATTTACTTGGTATAAGGTATGTACACAAAACTAAAAAGACATCCTTCCGAACAGGGAAGCAGCCGTTTAACCATGCCCCCGAGGGGGCAAGAAAGGCTGGAATATGTCGAAATCAACAGAATTGCGTAGCATGAGCGACAGTGCGTTGCTCAACCACCTGAAAGCCGTCGCTCGCTGGTCGAAAGACCTGAGGCTGCCGGCCCACCTCGTCCCAGAACTCGATGGGTTGGTCAAGGAATCCGTCGGTGAGGCGGAACGGCGTGGTTGGGCCTATCCGCTCTGAACCCCCGATTGCCAAAGCGTAATGGTCACGCGTATCGCTTTGGCCGCCGCACTCCCTCTCCCGCCGGAGAGATCGAGTGCGGCGTTAATCGTTTTTTAGGTTAATCATGGGTTTCGGGCCGTTTGCGCCGCAGCTTCAGGGCCTCCAGATAGGGAGTCAGCTGGGCGACCAATGCCGGCCACGGCAACAGATGCAGCAAATTATAAAGAATTCCGTACGGACACATGGGCGCAGCCTAATCAATCGGCGCGTCTACGGCAATGGTCGTGGCCGCCTTTAAGGCCGCCGCTGCCTGCGAGCCGCTAAACCCTCGCCGTTGTAAAAACCCTAACCGCCGCGCCAATTCCTTGTTGCGGGCAACGGAGTCGAGGGGCACTGGCTGTTTGTACTTGGCCCGCAGCAACGCGGTGGCCGTGGCCAACCAATCGTGCCCCTCGCCTTCCAGCGTTTGCAGCGCCTCCTGCGCCAGCGGTTTGGCCACCCCTTTATGCTGCAATTCTTGCCGAATCCGCCCCGCCCCCCAGCGGCTGGCCTTGGCTCGCCGCTGCACCAACAGGGCGGCGGTACGGGCTTCGTTTAAGTAATTTCTTGACTTAAAATCATCAATCAATGCAGTGATTTCTTTCATATCATACCCCTTAGTTACCAGCTTGCGTTGCAACTGAGATGGGGTTTGTTCGGCCCGCCCGAGCATGGCCAGTGCCACCTCGCGCAGCGGCTTGGTGGGGGCTTTGGGGCGCAGAAAGGCGTTCACGGGCCCACTCTACCGCTTTGGGACAGCCTCGCCAAGCAGCCAAATATAGCTGGCCGTGGGCTCACCCCCAAGGCTCACCCCCTAGGCTCACCCAATCACATCATCAATCTGGTACGCCGCCAGCGGGCTGGTTGCAGGCGTCGCCTGAACCACCACACTGCGACCCAAATGCCGCAAACACACGTCGGCCTTCAGGTGTTGGGCTAGCACCGTGGCAACCTGCGGATGGGCCGTCACCCGTTGCTGACGCAGCCTTGGATTACTCCCTGCCAATGTACGCCACAATTCCAGCCCAATCGCCCCGGCCACAAACGCGGGGGTTTTTAGCAGTAAAATAAGGCTGGGGCCGGTACGGGTGCGGTTAAGCTCGCTGATGCCATGGCGGCTCATCGGGCGCAGGGCTTCAAAATGCTCATCGGTGGTGCTCATAGCCGCCTGCAGGTGATCATCAACCAGCGTACGGTCGGCCTTGGCGCGCGGGGTAATAAAGTCAACAATCACAGCACCGCCCAAATCCAGCAGCCGTACCAGCCGGGCGACCTCATCGGCGGCGGCCAGGTTAGCACCCAGTACCGCATTGCGCTGGCTGGCATTGATGGGCCGAAAGTTTACATCGATGGTGGCCACCGCGCTGGTCAGCTCGACCTTGAGGTCTCCTTGCAAAAAAGCAAAGGTTGGAACCGGCGCCATTGTCTGTGCCAGTGTTTCATCCAACTGCGCCAGCCACGGCGGGGCATCGGGGGTGTGGTCGAGTTGAAAAATCTGCCCCTCCCGCACCACCTTGGCCACGCTGTCGCGGTACAGGCCGTGGGGCAGCCATACCTTTACGGGGGTGCTGCCGGCATCGCGCAGTGCACGTTTTAAGGCTTCGGGCGGCGGCAGCACCATGGTTGGTAGGGTGCTTGGGTGGCCCTGTTCCTTCCACACCACCCGAGCATCCAGCTTGGCGCCCTTTTCGCCAAAGCCCCCGCGCACCACCCTAACCAGCACCGCCTGCCCTTCGTGCAGTTTAGCCCCTGTCGGCAGTGTTTGCAGTGGCAAGACGCCGTCGTGTACATCGCCAATATCCACAAAGGCTGCGCCCATGCTTTGGGCCAGTTGCCGCACCCGGCCCCACACCACCGCGCCTTCAATCAGCTGGCGCGAGGTGTCGTCGTACCGCAGCGTAAGCAAGCGCCCACGTTCATCGAACAGGGCGCAACGGGTGTGCCAGCCGCAGCTTTCGTACAGCAGGTGGTAGCTCATGCCAGCGGCGTTGCTGCTGGGTGGTTAAACGGCTCAACAACAATACCTGCAGCACTTAGCAATTTGGCCGTTTCGTAAAGTGGCAGGCCAAGGTAACCGCTGCGTGAGCCAGCCATTTTAACAAACCAGGCTTCCGCCGCCTCGCCCTTCACCCCCCCCGAGGTACCTTGCCACAGCCCGCTGGCGACGTAGGCCGCAATCTCAGGCTCGGAGAGCGCTTTCAGTTTAATCCAGGCCGGCACCAGCGTACTCCGAACATGGCCGCTGGCGTCAATCACCACCACGGCGGTGGGGATATGCACGCGCCGGTTGCTTTGCAGCCGCAGCATGGCGACGGCTTCCTCGGCGGTGGCAGGGTTTTGCAAAATCCGCCGCCCCAACAGCACGGGCGTATCGGCTGCCAACACCACGCAACCGGGGTGGGCCGCAGCCACGGTGCGGGCCTTGGCCAACGCCACGCGCTGCACATAATGCAGGGGGTGTTCGTGGCGCAGCGGGGTTTCATCCACATCGGCTATGGCCACTGTAAAGGGCACCCCTAGGCTGGCCAACAGCTTGGCCCGCATGGGGCTACGGCTGGCGAGAATGAGCGCGGGGGAAGACATGCCCGTTCACTATCAGGGGTTGCCCCTGTCGGCAAGTGGTGCTAGGTATACATACCTTTCAGTCTTTTCTCAAACCCATGGAGCTGGGTATGAACCTAAGTGATGACACCTTTAACGAAAAAATGAACCAGGGGTTCATCCATGCGATGTTAGCCCCCTACCAGCGCACCATGGCAAAGTTTGACCGCACCTTTCAAGACTATGGCCGCATCTGGGTCCTCCCCCATGGCATTCAGTTCGCCATTGGTGTTCCAGACACCCAGAGTGAACCCTATGAAGAAAAGGCGTACATCATGGTCTGGCTATCGCCCAATGGTAACCAAGTCATCCGTATGAAAATTTCGAACGACCTGGAGATTGAAGCGGAGGTTGTTGGATTCAAGGTCATGGGCCCGGCGCAGATACCCCTCGATGAGGGTTTTTTCAAAACAGTCGAGACCGCCCACGTCATGATGCGGGCGGCCCAAACGTATCTGCGACAAGAGGTGGTGGACTTCAATCTAGAAAGACTGCTGCGTGGCAAAGGTTAACCCTTTAACCACGCGGGAGAGCCCGGGGCCGTTGCAGCGGCCCCATTTTTTTATACTTTTCCAGCGATTTTTGCCGCGCCTGTTCGGCCTTGGCGTGCAGGCTTGGCGGCAGCACCAAGGCGGTGGCATCGGCCACAGCCGCTATGGCCAATACGCCCCGTGTGGCGGGTGCTGCCAACCTTTTGGCATGGGCAGCGGCAGCGGCCTCGCCATGGTGACTGTTGGGGCCTTGCAACGGGTGGGTGGCTTCAGGCCACGGTTGCCACGCTATGCACGGCACGGGGCATACGGGCAAGCAGGCCCCGCAGGCGGTGCATAGGTCGGCCAAGATGGTATGAAGCTGCTTGGTGGCCCCCACAATCGCACCGGTGGGGCATGCTTGGGCACAGGCGGTGCAACCGATGCAGTCGGCTTCTGCCACGGCCGCAACTTGGTAAGCCATGGCCATGCCCTGTTACGAGTGCGGCACCGGCAGCTTGGCCTCGGCCAAGGCCTGCTGGGCGGTGGCCAACACGCCTGCAACCTCATCTTCCGCACCAAAGGGGCGCACACCATAGGTTGCGACCAAAGGCAGATTACGCCCCCCTGCCATGCAAGGGGTTTGCAGTAAAATTTCGGCCATGGCAGCAGCGCGTTGAAAGGCGTTATCCGACGCACGAACTTCGTTCAGCAGCACCGCAAAGGTGCCGTCGTACAGGCGGGCGGCAATGTCGGTGGGGCGAATATTCTGGCGCAGCAGACGCGCGGCATGGTTTAAGATTGCCACCTGCGTGGCTTCGCCCAAGGCGGCGAGTGTGGCGAAATCCTGCAACCGGAACAGCACCAACGCATGCGCGCGGCCGTGGCGGCGGGCGGTGGCAAGGCTGCGCTCCAGCTCGGCTTCTAGGCTACGCTGATTGGCCAAACCGGTCAGGTCATCCAACGGGGCCTGCGCCTGTAACCGCGCCAGCAACTGGGTCTGTTCCTCGTACAACACTTGCAGTTTCTGGAACTCTTGCAACAGTTCAGCATATTGTTCGGCCAATTCGGCGGCGACGGCGGCGCTGGTTTCGCCTAAAATGCTGGGCGGGCGTTTCATGGTGCTCATGGGGGGCTAGTATAGAGGGCGGACCAAGGTTGGCAAGGGGCGTTTCCGCCGAAGCAACACTAGTCCCCCTGCACGATCCGCCCAAGGCCGGTGTAGTCAAACTCGCGGGCTGAGGCTGGGTCGACCAAGTTGCGCAGATCAATCAGCATATTGCCCTTCATCAAGGGGCGCAGCTGCTGCCAGTTGAGTGCGCGGAACTCGTTCCATTCGGTCATAATCACCACCGCATCGGCACCCTTCAGCGCCGCAGTCACACTGTCGGCATAGGTAAGGCCGGGCATTAACTGCTTGGCCTGCCCCATCGCAGCAGGGTCGAAGGCTTGAATGGTGGCGCCCTTGGTCATCAATTCGGGCAGAATTGTCAGCGCGCTGGCATCGCGCATGTCATCGGTATTGGCCTTAAAGGCCAGGCCCAGCACGCCAATGATTTTCCCCTTCACGCTGCCGCCCATGGCCTGTTCAATCTTGGCGGCCATGGCCAGCTTAATGGCATGGTTGGTGGCAATGGTTTCTTCGACCAGCCGCAAGGTCAGGCCATGGTCGCGCGCCGTCTTTGCCAACGCGTTGGTATCTTTGGGGAAGCAACTGCCGCCATAGCCGGGGCCGGGGTTTAAAAAGCGCGGGGCGATGCGGGCGTCCATCCCCATCCCCTTGCTCACGGCCAGCACATCGGCCCCCGTGGCCTCGCACAGCGCAATCAGTTCGTTAATGAAGGTAATTTTGGTCGCCAAAAAGGCGTTGGCGGCATACTTAATCAGCTCGCTGCTGGCCCGATTGGTGATGAACAGCGGGTAGCCTGCATCGGTAAACGGCTTGTAAAGCCCCGCCATCATCTGGCGGGCGGCGTCGGTTTCAACACCCGCCACAATGCGGTCGGGTTGCATGAAATCTTCAATCGCTTCGCCTTCACGCAGAAACTCGGGGTTGCTGGCTACGTCTAGCTGGGCGGCTGGGTTAGCAGCCCGAATCAACGCCTCTACATGCGCGCCGGTGCCCACAGGCACAGTGCTCTTGTTTACAATCAGGGTATAGCCTTTAAGGTGGGGGGCAATCTGCCGCGCAGCGGCTTCGACGTGGGAAAGGTCGGCGCTGCCGTCTTCATCTTGGGGCGTGCCTACGGCTATAAACACCACATCGGCATCGGGAATGGCCTCGTCGTACTGGGTGGTGAACGTCAGGCGGCCGGCGGCCACATTCTTTTTAACCAGCTCTTCCAGCCCGGGCTCGTGAATAGGGATAATACCTTGGTCTTTCAGCGCCTTGAACTTAGGCGTATTAAGGTCAACACAGGTCACCATAAAGCCCTTTTCAGCAAAACAGGTGCCCGAAACCAGGCCAACATAGCCGGTTCCAATCAGTGTAAGTTTGCGTGGTGTTACCATGGCTGCGGCCCCTTCATGTCATTCATCGTCCGCCCTCTAGCACAGCTGGCAGGGTTTTGTCAGCGGGTTGGCTCAAAGAACGTAAATAAAGAGAAAGAGCCCAATCCAGACCACATCCACAAAGTGCCAGTACCAGGCGGCGGCTTCAAAGTAAAAATGGTTGTGGCGGGTAAAATCGCCCCGTTGTAGGCGCCAATGCACCCACATCAGCATCAGGCTTCCAATCAGCACATGGAAGCCATGAAAGCCCGTCACCATGTAAAAGATGGAACCGAACACCCCGCTGCTCAGGGTTACGCCTTCGTGATAAAGATGCGTATATTCGTAGGCCATAATCGCCAGAAAAATAACGCCCAACTGCCAGGTTAAAAAGGTCATCAGCAGGGTCTCTTCGCGCCGGTTGTGCAGCAACGCGTGGTGGGCCAGCGTAATGGTCACGCCGCTGCCCAGCAAAATCATGGTCATCAACACCGGCAGGTGAACGGGGATGGCCTGGATATTGGCGGGGGGCCACTCGGGGTTGTGGGCCCGCAGGAAGAAATAGGCGGCAAAGAACGCGGAAAAAAACATCACCTCGCTGGCAATGAAAAACACCATCCCGTAGCGCTGGCCTAAATCCTGCACCAGCGGCACCATGCCCTTACCAAAGCCGCGGGCCTTGGCGCTGCGGGTCATTTCCCAAAACCATTGCAACGCAGCGGTTAGGGTTACCAACAGCCCCAGCAGCAGCAGGCCAGTGCCAATAATGGCAGGAGACATATGCAGCTTGGCAATGAACCCAAACGCCAATAGCCCCGCCCCAAGGCAGGACAGCGGCGGCCAGATGCTGGCAGCAGGGATGTAGAAGTTATGGTCTTGGTGGTGGGCCATGGGTTTGCCAGTACTCAATTGTGTTAGGAGGGTTAGGGTGCTTAAGCGCTAATGCCCAGGGGCGGCGGCTGGTTCCGAAGAGTTCACCGGGCGAGCGTTGGCGGTTTTTTCAGCCAGCGCTGGGTTTTCAAACATCGGCAGCTTGGTGCCAACGTACTCCAGTTCAATGCGGCCATCGGTGGCAAAATCGCGCACAAAGTCGTCGCTGTGGGTGTGGCCCCACCCGCCCAAATAAACCGCCAGCACAAAAAAATAAACAATGGCACCCACCACGCCCACCACCGCCGCCTTCATGAACATCCCGTAGGTGGCGCTGTAATCCTGCTCCACCGCTTTCATATCGTAGTGCAGGTTATCGGCCATGATGGTTACTCGCTTGGGGCTGTTGTGGCATTGGATTGGGTTAACGATACCGGCAAGTACGCCTGCCCGTAAACACTGCCTTGCGGCATCGGGGGCAGTTTGTGGCTAAAACGCCACCAGAAGACACTCCCGCCTACCAGCAGCGCCGTCACCCCAAGGGCCAGCGCCAAAGCAATATTCTTATTCATCGGAATGGTTTTGGCACAGGGCAGGCTGCAAAACAAGAGGGGGAGAGCGTTGTGCACCCTCCCCCGTCGCATTGCACTGCTCGTCAGCACTCGCGACGCAGGTCGTAAGGAGACATATCAAGTTGCAGCTGACTGCTGACTGGCTTGGGGCCCTTTGCACCCTTAGCAGCCGCAGCCTTGGCCAGCTTGCCAGCTTGATAAAAGCTGTCATCCCGTGGGGGATGTTCGGGGAAAAGGGAATTATGCGGTGTCTCCATCGAGACCTCCTAGGGGTTTAGGGTTTGCATGGATAGCCCCACCCTTCTAAGTCATCCTGCCCTTGCTGGGCAAGCCCTCCTGTGCCAAAAACAGCTATGGCCAAACGTCAATCTGCCCACACCGATGACGGCCTGCATTACCTGAAGGCCGAACTGGCACGCCTGCCCACCGGCCCGGGGGTGTACCGGATGTTAAGTACCACCGGCGCGGTGCTGTACGTAGGCAAGGCGCGTAACCTTAAGGCCCGCGTCACCCAATACACCCAGCCCACGCGGCTGCCGGTGCGGATTCGTAAAATGGTGTTCGAAACCCGGCAGCTCATCACCGTGCAAACGCATACCGAGGCCGAGGCCCTGCTGCTGGAAGCCAACCTGATTAAGAGCCTAAAACCCAAGTATAACATTACGCTGCGCGACGATTCATCGTATGTCAGTGTGGTGATAACGGGCGACGACACCCCCCTCATTCGCAGCCACCGTGGCGCACAGCGCGCCAAGGCCAAAGGCGATACTTACTTTGGCCCCTACCCCAGCGCGGGCTCGGTCTATCAAACGCTGGATTTTATGGAGCGCGTGTTTAAGCTGCGTACCTGCTCCGACACCACCTTCGCCCACCGTACCCGCCCGTGCTTAAAGTACGACTTGAAGCGTTGCAGCGGGCCGTGTGTTGGTAAAATTACCCCCACCGACTATGCAACCGATGTCGGCGCCGCCAAGCAGTTCCTGCGCGGCGAACGCACCGCCGTGCTGGCCCTGTTGCAAGACCAAATGAACACCGCTGCCGCCGCCATGCAGTACGAAACAGCCGCCACCGTGCGCGACCGTATCAAGGCTATCAGTGCGCTAACCGAGGCCAGCGGTGCGGTCACGCATATCCTGCCCGAAGGCGACGTGTTTGCCCTGATTGCGCAAGGCGGCAAGGCCTGCATTCAGGCCTTTTACTACCGGAACGGCCAGCATGTGGGAAATCATGTCTTTTGGCCCGTCTATGCCGCCGAAAGCGACAACGAAGCCGAACTGATGCGCGTGTTTTTGGCGCTGCATTATGCCGCACGCCCCGCCCCCATGCGCATCGTAACCAATGTGGCCCCCGCAGAAAGCGCCATGCTGGCCGAGGCGCTGAGCACCGTGGCAGGCCGCAGCGTGAAAATTGAAACCCCTCAACGCGGCGAAAAGGCCGAGATTGTGGCCCGTGCCTTGGCCAATGCCGAGGCCGCCCTCACCCGCAAACTGGCCGAGCGGGGCAACTGGCAGGCCCAACTGGCCGAATTGGCCAAGCTGCTTGGCAGCGCCACCATCACGCGGCTGGAATGCACCGATATTTCCAACATTTCAGGCAAGCATGCGGTGGCCAGCCAAGTCTGTGCAGGCGCTGAAGGTATGGAAAAAGCCCGCTACCGCAAGTATAAAATTCAAACCAAAGATACCCCCGACGACTACGCCATGCTGCGCGAGGTTTACACCCGCCGCATGGCCCGGATGCGGCAAGAACCCCCCGACCAATGGCCCCAGGTGCTGCTGGTGGATGGCGGCAAAGGGCAGCTGAATGTGTTGGCCGAATGCGCCAAGGCCGCCGACCTGTGGCAGACCCCCAACGCCCCGCCCAATGCACCACACCTTGTGGGTGTGGCCAAGGGTGAGGAACGCGACAAGGGGCTGGAAACCTTCTGGCACGCCACCCCGCAGGGCACCAAGCAACTGGCTATTCCGCACAATTCGCCGCTCATTTTCGTGCTGCAAAAAATCCGTGATGAAGCGCACCGCTTTGCCATTACCTTTCACCGTAACAGCCGCGCCACCGCCCTTTCGGCCAGTCGGCTGGATGACATTGCCGGCGTGGGCCCCACCAAAAAGAAGGCGTTGTTACAACACTTTGGCAGCGTTGCCGCCGTGCGTGGCGCCAGCCTAAGCCAGCTGGAAGACGTCCCCGGCCTCGGCAAGGCGCTGGCGCAGCTGGTGTTTGATTACTTTCAGGGTTGAAAAAGAGTAACTTAACCCTATAATAGCGAAAGTTGTGCGGGGATAGCCCGCACCGTTTCAAGAGGAGCCCCCATGGGCACCAATGACTGGCTGGGCGGCCCAAAGCCCGGTACGTTCGGGGGAGATGTGAGCATCTTTTCCGAAATTGCTCGCCGCGCAGGTAACCATACTGCGCAAATTGGGCTGGATGCAGCCCGTGCAGGCAACACCGAAGACCTGCAGCAAAGCGGTCTCGGAACCTTCGGGGCCAATCTGGCCGCTGAGCGAGTCACCAAATCGGGCACCTTCGGACTCGGCGCATTTGATGACATTTTCGGCAAGCCCAAATAGCGCCGAAGCGGAATAGACAACGTAAAACGGCGGGGAGAGCAAGCTCTTCCCGCCGTTTTTTCGTCTTCGCCGCTGGTGGTTAGGCTGCCCGAGCCTCTTCTGGTGGTCTCACCAGATAGAGCTGGTGCTTCCGCCCTTTCGCCTGTGGCATCTGAGCATAACGGCCTTCGCGCTCGCAAGCACCCACCCAACCGGGCGAGTATTTGGTTGCAGCCGCGACTGCGGTTACAGCAAGCCCAATGGACAGCTCGGCCCGCTTGACCCGCACATCGCGGGCCAGCTCATCCTTGCTGTGCGGTATGCGCGTCAGGAACGCCACAGCGCGCGACGCAGCCAAGGCTTGGGCCCAAGCCTTTTCCTGAAGATTGGCGGTGAGGTACCAGCTGCGGGCCACTGTGCCGTAGCTTTCGCCAAGGCTTTGTGCCGCAACGGCGAAGGCTGTACCAAGCCCAACCGGGGCATAGGCCGTCTTCGCAGCCTGAAGGGCTGCGATTACGGCCTGCACGCGGGCCGCGTGAAACGCGGGCCGATATTGATTCAGAAACGTCATGTGTCCCCCAAAGGTAGCCGCCCGACATGGGCAAACTTAAACATTGCATACAACAACTGTATACTTAAGTCAACCCCCCACCTTGTAAAAAAGTACCAAACCGCCTACAACCAGCCCTATGAACGCTGCCCCAACCGCCCCACACGCCAAGTCTTTGGCCGATTCTTCGGCCAATTCCAGCCCCCTCTATACCCTGCTTGATAGCGGCCATGGCCGGAAACTGGAGCGGATTGGCGGCGTGGTGGTGGATCGCCCCGAGCCCCAAGCCCTGTGGGGCCCAGCTCTGCCCCAGGCTACCTGGGCCAAGGCTGCCGCCGTATTTGCCCCCAAAGGCGACGACAACGAAGGCGGCCAAGACCGTGGCAACTGGCAAACACAGGGCAATTTGCCCGAAAAGTGGCCCACCGACTGGGACGGCCTGACGTTCTATGCCCGCCTCACCCCGTTTCGGCACCTTGGCGTCTTCCCCGAACAGACGCCCCAGTGGCAATGGCTGAAGGAAACCCTCCAGCCCGGCCACAGCATGCTCAACCTGTTCGGCTACACCGGCGTGGCCAGCTTGGTGGCAGCCCGCCAGGGTGCGAGCGTGGTGCATGTGGATGCCAGCAAAAAAGCCCTCGGGATGGGCCGCGAAAATGCCGAATTGGCAGGGCTGGCCAGCAAGCCCATTCGCTGGATCCCCGATGACGCCTTGGGCTTTGTGCAGCGGGAAGCCCGCCGCGGCAACCAGTACGATGTGGTCATCCTTGACCCCCCCAAGTTTGGCCGCAGCGATGACGGCGCGGTGTGGGAGTTTCTGCGCGACATGCCCCCGCTGCTGGAAGCCCTGAGCAAGGTGGTGAAGCCGACCGGGCAGGTATGGCTTACCGCCTACACGCTGCGGTTAAGCGGGGTGGCGTTGGCTTCCATGCTGCGCGCCACGCTGCCCGCCGGTACCACCCAGAGTGGCGAGTTTATTGCCACCGACGAAGCTGGCCGCAGCTTTGGCGTGAGCATGTGGGGCCGCTGGCAGGGGGGCAGGGCATGATTACCTCGCTGCACAACCCGCTGGTGAAGGAACTGGCCAGCCTTCATACCAAAAAAGGGCGCGAGGAAACGGGGCTGTTTTTGGTGGAAGGCCTGCAACTGGTTGGGTTTGGCGTGGCCGCGGGGTGGGAGCTGCATCACCTGCTGATTAAGGGCGACTACCAAGCCGGTAACCGCAGCGAATCCGTGCTGGCCGATGCCATGAATACCGCCAACGCGGTGCACGAACTGGCGCCCGAGGTGATGGGCAAACTCTCGCAGAAGGATAACCCGCCCAGCATTATGGGGGTGTTCAAGCAACGCTTGCAGGCCCTGAAAAAAACCATCCTGCAACCCACCGCGGTGTGGCTGCTGCTGGAAGAGCCGCGCGACCCGGGGAACGTGGGCACTTGCCTACGCAGTGCCGATGCGCTGGGGGCGGCT
>JAIXXE010000131.1 GCA_027490875.1 Alphaproteobacteria bacterium | reverse complement strand
GCCGCCGATGCCACCGGCGCCCGCCTGCTACAGCTTACTCACCCCGCACTGCTAACCTGGTCGGCAACCTTCAAGCCGCAGGGTTTGGTGGCCAGCGATTGCCAGCAGCAAAATCCAACGGTCATTGCCTGCGCGTTGCCAGCGGGGCGCACCTTTACCAGCGGCGCGCCACTCACCGCCAACGCGCTGGCAACATGGTTGCAACAGGTTCAGGGCTCACCGCGCAGCCCTCTGGCGGGGGCTTGGCGGAACGTCAGCATCACCGCTCCAACGCCTGCACAGTTGGTGTTGACCTTGCCTTCACCCACGCTAGGGTTTTGGGCCACCCTGATAGAAACCCCGCTGGCCGACCCAGCCAACCCCGCCTTTGGTGCAGGGCCCTACGTGGCAACGCAGGTAACGCTGACGCAGGTGATAACCCTGCAGCCGTCGCCCAGCGCGGCCCTGCCCACCTTGCAGTTTAGGCCACTGAGCGATGCCACCACCCGCCTGCTGCAGCTGCAAAAAGGCGAGCTTGATTTGCTGCTGCACGACTTACCCCCCACGTTGGTTGGCTATGCCCAGCAGCAGGCGGCCGCCCGCGGCTGGCAGGTTCAAACCGTACCCAGCAGCAGCTACACCTATTTGGCGCTGAATTTTGGCAATGCCTATTTGGCCCAGCCTGCAGTGCGCGAGGCCCTGTCGCTGGCGCTGAACCGGCCGCTGCTGCGACAGGCTTTGTTGCAAAATGCTGCGAGTCCTGCCACCAGCCTGCTGCCATCGGGGCACCCTGCGCTCTGGCCCGCGCCCGAAGACCCTTACGACCCCTTCACCGCCGAGAGCCTGCTGGATGACACCATGCTGCCCGATGGCCGTACGCTCCTGCTGGGGCCCGAGGGCACGCGCCTAACCCTCACATTGCTGACCAGTACGGAAGCCTTTTCCCAACGGCTTGCACAGGCATTACAGGCAGCTTGGGGGAAGATTGGAGTTGAGGTGGTGTTACAAAGTGCCGAGTGGGCCAGCTTCCATAGCCGGGTACAGCAGGGGCAGTTCGATATGGCGCTGCTAACCTGGACTGGCCTGCAAGACCCAACCTTCTACGCCAAGGCGTTTAACAGCACCCAAGCCCCGCCAGCAGGGTTAAACCGTGGCCGCGTGAACGATGCCGAGCTCGATGCACTGACCACCCAGCTGCTTGCGGCACCCACAGAAAGTGCGCAAGCCGCGCTGGCCAAGCAGGTACAGCAGCGGGTGGCAACGCTGCGCCCGTATCTGCCGTTATGGCGCCGCGACCATGTGCTGGTGCAGGACCCACAGGTGCGTGGTTGCACGATGGGGCCAAGCGGCGATTACCGTGGGCTGCTTGCCTGTAAGCGCCAAACACGTTAGCAAGGCAATCATGCGCGAAATTGTCTTCGACACCGAAACCACCGGCTTTGGCGTGGAAGAGCACCGCGTGATTGAGCTTGGCGCAGTCGAGCTGATGAATCGCCTGCCAACCGGCAAGACCTTTCATACCTACCTTAACCCCGAGCGCGCCATCGACCCCGGCGCCATGCGGGTGCACGGCATCAGCGATGAGAAGGTGAAATCGGCCCCCAGGTTCCGCGATGTTGCGGCCGATTGGCTTGCGTTTGTGGGCGACGCCACCTTGGTGGCCCACAATGCCGAGTTTGATATGGCCTTCATGACCATGGAGCTTGGCCGTGCGGGCTTGCCACCCCATACCAACCTCGTGGTTGATACCTTGGTTTTAGCCCGCGCCAAGTTGCCCGGCCAACGGCACCGACTGGATGCGTTGTGCAGTTTCTATGGCATCGATAACAGCGCACGGGTGTTTCATGGCGCGCTGCTGGATGCCCAACTGCTGGCCGATGTGTATGTGGAGCTTACGGGCGGCCTGCAAGCCAGCTTTGGTCTGGATACGGCTGGCCCTGATCTGGCAACCCAGTCGCGGCAGCAGTTGGCGGTAGCAGGGAACGGCTTGGTAAGGGAACCTAGCCCCCACGAGCAGGCAACCCATGCCGAGTGGCTGGCCAAGAATGTTCCTAATTCATTGTGGCATAAAGCAACCTAAACTTTTTATCACTTACTTGACTTGAGTGATAAAGCGCGCTAGGTTCGCCGCTATGGTTAGCAAAACACCCGATGTCAAGCAGGCCCTGCCAGACCTTCCGGCCCGTGCCGCGCAGGTGCTGAACGATGTGGTGGATAGCTATGCCCAGAGCGGTGAACCGGTCGGCAGCAAGGCCTTGGTGGAAAGTGGTAACTATCAGCTTTCCGGCGCCAGTATTCGCAACGTGATGCAAGACTTAGAGGCAGCAGGGTTGCTGATGCACCCGCATACCAGTGCGGGGCGTATCCCTACCGCACAGGGCTACCGCTTTTACACCCAGCGGTTGGTGCAGGCCGTGCCGCCCGAGGCCGCCGTGCGCGACGCGCTGGAATCTCAGCTCTCGCCCACCAAAAGCCTTCGCCAGATTACCCAAGATATCAGCAGCGTGCTTAGCCAAGTTACCAACTGTGCCGCCATGGTCAGCGCCCCCCAGGCCGCCCACGACCCGCTGGAAACCATGGAGTTCATCCGTCTTTCCGGCGAGCGCGTGCTGGTGGTAATGGTAACCAAAGCGGGCGAAATTGAAAACCGCGTCATGGAAGTTCCGGCGTTCATCAGCGTCGACGACCTCGAGCAGGCCGCCAAGGCCTTAAAGCCGCTGGTGACTGGCCAAACGCTCGAACAAGCCCGCACCGCCCTGATTGCCGCGCTGGCCGGACAAAAGGGCCAGGTCAACGCCATGATTGATAACATGATGGCCGCCGCTCACCAGTGGGGGCAGCCTGTTACGTCCGATGGCGCGATGGTGGTGGCGGGTTCCACCAACCTGTTTCAATATCCCGAATTGGTGCGCGACCGCCTCCAAGGCCTCATCAAACTGTTCGAGGAAAAGCGGTTGCTGATGGCGTTGGTCGATGAGGTGAAGAGCAGCAGCGGGGTTAAAATCTTTGTCGGCAGCGATGTGCCGATACTGGGAGGCGAGGATGCCATTCACGACGTGGCGGTGGTTGGCAGCAGCTTTGCCGACAAAAACCGCAAGATGATTGGCAGCCTTGGGGTCATCGGCCCGCTGCGGATGGATTACAAGCGGACCTTGGGGGTGGTTGACTTTACCGCCAAATTGTTGAATCAGGCCCTGAGCGACCGCACTGAGGATAAGGAGTAAGACCAATGACTGATACCGATAGTATCCTTGAAAACCCCTTAACCGAGGGGGCACTGCCTGCCGCCGAGACGTTGCCGGAAGACGCAACCATAGCAGCCCTGCAAGCCGACGTGCAAGGCTGGCAAGATAAAGCCTACCGTGCCGCCGCCGAGCTTGACAACATGCGCAAGCGCACCCAAGCCGAAGTGGCCGAAGCGCGCCTCTATGCTGCCCAAAGTTTTGCCAAGGATGTGTTGAGTGTGGCCGACAATCTGGCCCGCGCCTTGGCTGCTCCAGAAGGTGAGGGGTTGCGCAAGGGCGTTGAGCTGACTGCCAGCCAGTTCGCTACCATTTTACAGCGCCACGGCATTACCCGCACAGCGGTCACCGCTGGCGAGCCGCTGAACCCCGAGCTTCATCAGGCCATGACGGAAGTTGAAAGCACCCACCCCACAGGCACAGTGGTGGACGAACTGCAAGCGGGATACACCCTGCACGGCCGCCTGCTGCGGCCCGCGTTGGTGAGTGTGGCAAAACAAATTTCTACCCAGAATTAATACAACGAAGAACGAAGGAGTAATATCATGAGTAAAGTCATCGGCATTGATTTAGGCACCACAAACAGCTGCGTGGCCGTGATGGACGGCAAGGAAACGCGCGTGATTGAAAACAACGAAGGCGCGCGCACCACGCCCAGCATCGTGGCCTTTGCCAAAAACGACGCCAACGGCGAACGCTTGGTCGGCCAAACCGCCAAACGCCAAGGCATCACCAACCCCGAAGGCACGCTGTTTGCGGTCAAGCGCCTCATCGGGCGCCGCTTCGATGACAAAATGGTGGAGAAGGCCAAAGCCCATAGCCCCTTTAAAATTGTCAAAGGCCCCAATGGCGACGCTTGGGTGGAAGTCGGCGGCAAGGCGATGGCGCCAGCCGAAATCAGCGCCATGGTGCTGCAAAAAATGAAGGATACCGCCGAAGCGTTCTTGGGCGAAAAGGTCACGCAGGCCGTGGTGACCGTGCCCGCCTACTTTAACGACGCCCAACGCCAAGCGACCAAAGATGCCGGCAAGATTGCGGGCCTTGATGTGCTGCGTTTGGTGAACGAACCCACCGCTGCGGCATTGGCCTACGGCTTGGGTGAAGATATTAAAGGCCACAAAACCGTAGCCGTGTACGACTTGGGCGGCGGGACGTTCGACGTGTCGATTCTGGAAATCGGCGACGGCGTGGTGGAAGTAAAGGCCACCAATGGCGATACATTCTTGGGTGGCGAAGACTTCGACAGCCGCATTCTGCAATGGCTGGCCGATGAGTTCAAAAAATCCGACGGCATCGACCTGATGAAGGATAAGCTGGCGCTGCAACGGCTGAAAGACGAAGCCGAAAAAGCCAAAAAAGAACTCTCCTCCACCACCAGTATCGATATCAACCTGCCGTTCATCACGGCCGATGCCAATGGCCCCAAGCACCTTCAAATTACCCTCACGCGCGCCAAGCTGGAAGCGCTGGTGGAAGACTTGGTCGCCAAGACGCTCGAGCCCTGCAAGGCCGCGCTGAAGGATGCAGGCGTGAAGGCATCGGATATTGACGAAGTGGTGCTGGTTGGCGGGATGACCCGCATGCCCAAGGTGCAGGAGCTGGTGAAAAACTTTTTCGGCAAAGAACCCCACAAGGGCGTGAACCCCGACGAAGTGGTGGCCATTGGCGCCGCGATTCAGGGTGGAATTCTGCGCGGCGACGTGAAGGACGTTCTGCTGCTGGATGTGACCCCGCTTTCGCTTGGTATTGAAACGCTGGGCGGCGTGTTTACCGCGCTGATTGACCGCAACACCACCATCCCGACCAAAAAGAGCCAAGTGTTCAGCACGGCGGCCGATAATCAACCCGCCGTGACCATCAGCGTCTTTCAAGGCGAACGACCAATGGCTACCGACAACAAGCTGCTCGGGCAGTTTAATCTGGAAGGCATCCCCCCCGCACCCCGCGGTGTGCCGCAGATTGAGGTGACCTTCGACATCGACGCCAACGGGATTGTGAACGTCAGCGCCAAGGATAAGGGCACGGGCAAGGCCAGCAACGTGGTGATTAAATCCGACGGCGGCCTCAGCGACGACCAGATTCAGCAAATGGTGAAGGATGCCGAAGCCAATGCTGTGGCCGACAAGGAACGCAAGGAAGCCGTCGAGACCCGTAACCAAGCCGAGGCGTTGGTGCACGGTACCGAAAAAAGCCTGAAGGAGCACGACGACAAGGTCGGCGCCGAGGTTAAGGATAAAATTGTCGCCGAGATTAAAAAACTGCAAGACTTGTTGAACAACAAAGACGCCAAGACTGCCGAGCTAAAAGCCCAAACCGAAAAGCTGGGCGATGTGGCCATGGAACTTGGCAAGGTAATTTACGAAGCCCAGATGAAGGCCGAACAGGCCCAAAATGAGCCGACCAACGATACAACGAACGACGACGGCAGCATCGACGCCGACTACGAGGATAAAGACAGTAAAAAAGAAAAAGACAACGCCGCCTAAATCCCGCATAACGGAACGATGATGCTGCGCGCCACCGCCACGATAGGGCTTTTGGCCCTGGCCACTTTGGTGGCGCCTTTGGCTGTGGCGCAGGGCAACACGCTGCTGTCGGCCTACAGCGGCGGCGGTGGAAGCGACTACCGCAGTGCGCTGAGCCGTTACAGAGGTGGCGGTACGCGCTATGCCGCACCCAGCCAGTACGTGAATGCGCGCGCCCCAAAATATAGCCATTATCGGGGCGGCTTTGGCGGCAGTACTTTGGGGTGGGCACAGGCGTTGGGTGCCAACACAACCAGGTCGCTCCCCGCCCCTTGCGGCAACTTTCAGCGTGCAGCAGCGGGCTGCCGCAAGACCACCACGGCGTGGGATCCATCCTTCCAAACCCAACGCGCTTGGTAGAGCGCCATGAGCAAGGATTTTTATAAAATCTTGGGCGTAGAAAAGGCTGCCGACGAAGCCGCGCTGAAGGCCGCCTACCGTAAGCGTGCCATGGAGTTTCACCCCGACCGCAACCCTGGCAACAAGGAAGCCGAAGCCAAGTTTAAAGATGTAAACGAGGCCTACGATGTTTTACGCGACCCCCAAAAACGTGCAGCTTATGACCGTTTCGGCAGCGCTGCCTTTGAAGGCGGCATGGGCGGCCGAGGCCCAAGCGCAGGCGCCAACCCGTTTGAAGGTGGCTTTGGTGGCTTTGGCCAAGGGCAGGGGTTTGAAGGCAATTTTGAAGACCTGTTCGAAGACTTGATGGGTGGGCTGTTTGGCCAAGAGATGGGCGGCGGTACCCAAGCTACCAAACGCAGCCGCGCCAGCCGTGGGGCCGACCTG
>JAIXXE010000147.1 GCA_027490875.1 Alphaproteobacteria bacterium | reverse complement strand
GTTATGAAAGAATTGCAATAACCCTTACAGTGTTTCAACCAACCAGAAAGCCCCAACCATGTCCTACACTCTCTACTCCTCACCCGGCGCCTGCAGCATGGCCGTACATATCACCCTGCAAGAAGTGGGCGTACCTTTCACCTACGTGCCAACGCACATTGGCAAGGGCGACACCCGCACCCCCGCCTTCCTGAAAATGAACCCGAATGGGCAAGTTCCCGTCCTCACCAACGGTGCAGGCCAACCGATGCTGGAAGGCGCGGCGCAGATGATCTATTTGCTCGACACCTACGGCGATGGCAGCCTGCTGCCCAAGAGCGGCTGGGCCCGCGCACAGGCGCTGCAAGACCTCATGTTTGGCAATGCCACCCTGCATGGCGCCTACAGCAAATGGTTCTGGTGCATGAAGCAGAATGCACCTGCCGAGATTACCATGCATGCCGCCAACGCCATTCAGAACCTGTGGGGCCAGATTGAAGCCCGCTTGGAAACCAGTGGCGGCCCCTACTTGCAGGGCAAGGATTGCCATATTGCCGACCTGCTGCTGAGCGTGATTGCCAACTGGAGCGACCAGTTCACCTATGGGCCACACACCTTGGCGCTGCTGAAGCACACCCGGGCGCGGCCAGCGTTCGAAAAGGCCCGCGCCGCGGAAGACGTCGCCTACAAAATCGCGGCCTAACGCGAGCAAACAAAAAAACGGCAGGGGGTAGCCCCTGCCGTTTTTTTCGTGTGCGTGTGCCAAGTCTCAGGCCTTAAATGCCTGTTTGAAGGCAGACAGTCCCTGTTGGTAAACCTTCAGCACATCCGTTTTCAAGGCTCCTTCACGGAACACCTGTTTGCTGATGTGCCGCATGGTTGGCCCCAAGTCTCGGTTCACGATGAGGCGCATGGAGTCTAGGTTCACCACATCGGCCAGCACCAATTCGCCGGTGTCGACGCGGTAGCCGAACTCGAACTTGATGTCGGCCAGCGCCAGCGTGCGGCAGTCATCAGCAATGCCCAGAAGGCGACCATTCACCCGCCGTAAGGCCTCGCTCAACAGGGTAAAGGCTTGCTTGGCCAGTTCATGTATCTTCTGCACCTCCTCATGGGAACAAACCGGTGTGATGTATACCAGAGGGGATGTTGAGTCCAAGGGGGCCTTCGCATCGTGCAGCGACCAAGTATTTTCCTGAAAAAGAATCAGCGGGTCAGGGAAGACCAGCCCTTCCTCCTTGAGGCGCTTGACCTCGTCGGGCCCAAGCTGTCGCAGGTCGTTGCCATCAATCATGGTGCCCGTGCGCCTATCGTAGGTTTGCTTATGGAAGAACTCGACCTTAGGCGGCCCAACAACCCATTGGGGTTTTTGGGTTGGGTGGCGCTTCAGGTAACTGCCAATCAGGGCCCCGCGTACCACCACCTCCAGCGGGATCATTTTCACCAACGGGCAGACCATTCCCCATTCCGTATAGGCATAGCTAAAAGCAATGGGAACCCTGCAAAGTTTTAGGTAATTCATTGCCAGGCATGTCTGCTGAGCACGCAAAACATCCAGCCCATTGATGTGTTCGTAACGCTCGCCGTCGCCCGCACTGATCATACCGCGATCGTGGAATCTCACGGCGTTCTCAGCAAACTTGGTTAACGTATAAACGCTGCCTTCATGCAAGATTTCTTTGAGTTTCCGAGCCATATGGCCCTCCGCAAATGTGTGAATGTTCCGTCAGGGGTATACCCTTTAAGCGGTCTCTAGCAGGAACAATGCTGCAACACAAGCCTGCCAGCGGCCCAAGAAGTGCCATAATACCGAAGAAAATAATACCTTTTGGGGTATAAAAAGTGTTTGAGGGGCGCACGCGCGCCCCTCATCGATACTCGGGTTTTTAGGCCCGTCTCGCCATGAACGAGAGAGCGCTGACCGTAAAGTTCTCGGCCGCTTCTTCTGTCGAGATGTAGAATTCGTCACCATTGGTCATTTTTATGACCACCCCCATATTCTCCCCCTTATTGCCCACTTTAGGAGCGATAGAAGAGATTAAAGTGATATTGATAATCACAGTTTTGGTGGTTTTTAGCTAAAAAAGCTAAACTGACAGCACCCCCACCAAGCTACGCGGCGTGGCCTGTTCAATCTTCACTGTCACCAGCTGGCCAATCAACGTGGTGGGGTCGGTGTCTCCATAGGTAAAATTAACCGGCAGGTTATGCGGGCTGCGGCCCCGCAGTTGTCTCTCGCCCTTGGCGGGGCCTTCCACCAGCACCTCGAGCCGTTGGCCAACAAACCGTTCGCAAAAGGCCACCGTGCCAGCATCCAGCACCGCTTGCAGGGCGGCCAAGCGGCTTTTTTTGGTAATTTCATCCAGCTGGTCGGGCAGGTCGGCCGCCGGCGTACCCGGGCGCGGCGAGTAGGCAAAGCTGTACGCCCCCACATAGCCAACATGGGCCGCCAGCGCCAAGGTTTGGGCAAACTCGGCCTCGGTTTCGCCCGGAAAGCCCACAATAAAATCGCCCGAAATCGCTACATCGGGCCGCACCGCGCGTACCGCCGCAATGGTGCTGAGGTAGCTGGCCACCGTGTGATTCCGGTTCATGCGGGCCAGCACAGTGTCGCTCCCTGCCTGCACAGGCAGATGGAAGTAGGGCATCAGCTGGGCAACCCCACCCTGCGCCACCGGGGCAAAGGCGGCAATTAAGTCGGGCGTGGTATTGTTGGGGTGGCTGGTGGTAAACCTTACCCGCGCCACGCCCGCCACCTGCCCCACGCGGCGGCACAGCTCGGCCAAGCCAACCCCACCATGGTGGTAGGCATTCACGTTCTGGCCCAGCAG
>JAIXXE010000025.1 GCA_027490875.1 Alphaproteobacteria bacterium | reverse complement strand
CCGGCAATTGCATTGGCCACGCCTTCCTTCTGTTCGGTGCGGAACGCCTTGGCCACGGCCCGCAGCGCGTCGGCAGTCGGCTGGCCGGTCTTCATCATCATGGCCATGAAGAAAAAGAACCTCTCGCGGTCGCGTGGCTCGAGGCTTGGCCCGGTAAGGTTAGCGGAGAGTTTCAAGGTCAGCACTAAAGAATCGTTCCAGTTCATCAAGGCTGGTAATACCGGCCTTTAAGTGGCTTAGGCCTTGGGTAAGCATGTCTTTCATGCCGCCGGCTGCGGCCTGCTCGCGCACCACCTCAATCCAATCGGGCCGCAGCCGGTTGCTCGACCATAAATTGCGGCTGATATCGCGCCGCCATACTTCCAGCACCTCTTCCATCGCAATCCGGCCACTGTATCCGCGGTAATGGCACAGTTCGCAGCCGTTGCGGTTAGGCCGATAGATGGCATCACCCCGCTTAAAGCCAATATTCCGAATCGCGTTCATGCTATCGGCCAAGGGTTGGTCAAGTTCAAACGGCACACGGCACTTGGGGCACAGCCGCCGCACCAGCCGCTGGCTTACCACACCCCGCACGTTGCTAAAAATCAGTTCGGGCGGCACGCCGCGCTGCAGCAGGCGGTCCAACGTCATGAAGCTATCGTTGGCGTGCATGGTGGTAATCACCAAGTGGCCCAGGTTTCCGGCATCAATCACGCGGCGGGTGTCTTCGGGGCTCCGCACTTCCCCAATGTACATAATGTCAGGGTCGAGCCCCAAGGCAGCATAGAGAAAGCTCTCCAGGTTCACGCCAGCGGCCAAATCTTCTTCGGTCTGGATGACATTCTCCATCCGTTCTTCAATCTGCTTTTCGTAAGCAATCACGTTTTGCCCGGGCCGTTGCCCACGCCGAATCATCAGGCGGCAGGCGGTGCTCTTACCTTGGCCAGTTGGCCCGGCAAAAATCACCACGCCTTCTTCAAATTTCATCAGAGCGTCAATTTTCTCGATGCTTTCGGGCTGATAGCCAAAGCTTTCCATCTGGCCTTCAAAGGGGCGCAGAAAGCGCATGGCAATCTTGGCGGTGTTTTCCAGCGTAATCGGCTGGGTGGTGTACCGAATATCAACGTTCTGCCGGTTACTCAGTTCAAAGGTCATCCGGCCATACAGCGGTTTTTTAAAGTTTTCGGCACTCACACCCGCCATGTGGCGCAGGCGGCCCACCACGCGGTCGTACACTTCCATCGGCAGCGCCACCAGCTCTTCCAGCTCGTTGTCGATCCGCGCCATCACGGTCGGCTTGCGGTTCAAAATCTCGATGTGCAAATCGCTGGCGCCGTTTTTATAGGCTGTGCGCACAATTTCATCCACCAGGTTAATGATGGCGTCATCATTTCCGGCATTAAGTTGGGCGTAGGCATTCTCAACCAAAAACTTTAGGCTATGGCCTTCGCGCTTGTTCATGCGCTCAATCGCGCTTTCAATGGCCTTGGCGCTGGCCCACACAAACTGATGGCCATTCTTACGGTTGCGCAGCAAAATCTCGCTATGCAGGCGCTTGTTGGGCAGGTCGGCGGCGGCCCACAGCACCTCGTTGCGGCCCAGTTCAATCGGGCAAGCAGTATAAAACTGTAAAAAGGCCCGGTCTATTCCTTCCACCTGATGCGGGGTTACGCGGGCCATTTCTTCATCGTTTTTAAGCGGAAAGTCGTAGGCCACGGCCTTGTAGCGGGCTTGCTGATTGGGGCTTAATTTACCAGCCTTCCCAAGGGCTTCAATCAGCGCGTCGGCATCTTTTTGCACAGCCACCGGCAGGTTGTGCAGGTCGCCCAACCCTATTACCCGGTCGGCAATCATCAAGTCTACAATATCCATACGCGCTATCCAGAGCCTTTGCCTTGGGCGCAGCATACCGAACATTCGGCCTTTCTTCACGCTGCTTTATACAAAGGGCGCGGAGGGGTGTGGCACCTGCGCCATCACCAAACCTGTTACCTCTGCGCAACGTTCAGTCAAAAAAGTGTGAATTAAAACCGCAAACCTCGTGATTCAAGCCTGCTTTTGTCATACCTTAAATGCAATAAAAAAAGGAAGTTCCTATGTCGTTGCGTTTGTTAACACTCCAGATTCTCGCCATTATTGCCCTCATGCTCGGGCTCATGGCCAGCCGCCTGTACGACGCATGGGAAGTCGGCACCAAACTTGATGATCTGCAGGCAAACTATACGCTGCGGAAGTACCTCAACCGGGGCACGATCGACCTCTCGCTGGAACGCAGCGTGATACAGGTCACCCTTAATCTGCCCGACCCAATTGCCCCTCAGTTTCGTGGTATGGCCGATACCCAACGCGCCAAGAGTAACGAGAGCCTCGATAAGCTCGTGACGATGGTTGAAGCCCGCAAGGATGAACGACTGAATAACATTTTCCTCCAACCCTTGGCCGACGTTCGCGCCAAAATCAATCAGCTCCGCACCGTTGCCGATGCCGCCTTGCAACAGCCAGCCACCGCGCGTGATGCAACAATTCTGACCGAATGGCCCCGCGATATTCCCTATTACATTGGTTATATGAATGGCCTCCGCAACGTCCTAACCACTCCCGGCGTTACCGCACCGCCTGCCGTCGATGCACTCAGCAATATTGTGCAGGAAGGTTGGCGCGTCCGTGAAATGGGCGGCCGCGACCGCACCATTATGGCCATCGCCATTGCCAAGAATGTGCCGATCAGTGAAGCCGACCAGAACTTTATGCTGCGCATGCACAATGAAGCCGTGCAGGCCATGAAGTTTTTAAGCAAATACCAAACCACACCCGGCCTGCCAGAGACTGTAAAGGCGCAGATTGATAAACTGAATGCCGACTACTTTGGCAGCTACCTTGCCCTGCGTGAGCAAATCCTCAAGGCTAGCAGTGCTGAAAGCCCCGTCTACCCCCAAGATTTCGGCACCTTCTTTACGCGCAGCACCACGGCGCTTAACGATGCCGAGGACTTGGTGAGATTGGCCGCCGATGAACGCACCACGCTGCTCAATCAAGCCATCGAAACCCAAACCTTTACCCTCTGGGCTTGGGCGGTCGGGATGGTCATCACGCTGCTGATGGGCGGAATAATTGCCTACTACTTGCCAGTTCGGGTTACCGGCCGCCTCACCCGGATTATTCAGGTGGTCGGGGCTATCACCAAGGGTGATTTCAACCAGGATTTAAGCAGGCTACGGGGCAAAGACGAACTGGGCAAATTGGCCGATGGGGTGGATATTCTCAGGCAGACTGGGGCCGATAAAGCCCGGCTCGAACAAGAGACCGCTGAGCGCGCTGAAGCGGTGCGGCAGCAATTTACCGATAAGCTGCATGGGTTAACGTCCGATGTGATGGGCAGCACCCAGGAGCTTAACGGCATGGCCACCACCATTGCGGGTGCAGCGAATGAGCTTTCCTCCACCGCCAGCAGCCTGACGGGCAAGGTGCAAAGCACCTCGGCCACCACACGGTCGGCCGTGGAGCGCGCCAACCAGCAGCGCGCCCAAGCCGGTCAACTGACCGATGCCAGCAAGCGCATTGGCGAAATTGTGGTGATGATTCGGGATATTGCCGAGCAAACCAACCTGCTGGCACTGAATGCCAGCATCGAGGCAGCGCGTGCCGGTGATGCAGGCCGTGGCTTTGCCGTGGTGGCCGACGAGGTTAAAAAACTTGCCAGCGCGGCGGGCAATGCCACGCAGGATATTACGGGGCAAATCAACCTGATTCAGGAGGCCGCAACCGCCACGGTTCAGGCGCTGGAAATGGCAACCGACACCCTAGGAGAAATCGACCAAACCCTTGCCACCATTACCGCCGCCATGAGCGAGCAGCAGGTGGCAACCAACGATATTTCCAGCAACCTGCAAGGGATGCAGGATAACACGAGCAAAATCGCCGCCCAAATTGGCGAACTGCGTAACGCCAAGATGTAATTGTTACCTGTTAGGGGGGCTAGGCCATAAATCGGTAACGCCAACGGTTGACAAAGCCTGCGCCGCTGGTTAGAGAGTTGACCTGGAGCGCGGGAGTAGCTCAGGGGTAGAGCATCACCTTGCCATGGTGAGGGTCGAGGGTTCAAATCCCTTCTCCCGCTCCAAAGATTTACCCTACTGCGTCACGAAATCAATCAAGAGGCTTCGGCCTCTTTTTTGTGTTGAGTGCAACCATAAAACCTGCCACCAGCAGCACCGCTAGACGCCATGGCAAACTTCCGTTAAAAGCCCAACCGGTGCCCATGTAGTCCAATGGCAGAGACAGAGGACTTAAAATCCTTCCAGTGCCAGTTCGAGTCTGGCCATGGGCACCATGCTAACAAGGGTTAAACGATAGCGAACCCTAGGCTCACTTACCCAATACCTAAGAACGGGTCATTGCGAGCGCAGCGCGGCAATCTCCATTTTGTCATTCCACTGAAAAATGGAGTCCTCCCTACCATGCCCGTGCCGCAGCAATGGCAGCAACCAGGCACCCACCAACCCTCAACAGAATCGGCCCGCTTCCCAAAGGAAAGCGGGCCAAAACCGATCGTTATCGAAGCTGCGAAGGCTTAGGCAGAAGCGGCGTTGTATCGGAGCCAGCCCTGCACTGGCGGCTCCGAATCCAGGGTAATAATGGCGCCTTCTCGCTCCAGCCAGTCCAGCACCGCCACGTCTTCGGTTTGCATGTTCCCAAGCATCAGTTCCTGCCGCCAGTCTTCAAGGGCAACTGCACTGACGGCGATGAAGGCAATGCTCATCGGGTTGATGGCAGGGATGCCGTCAAAAAGCGCCATCAGCGCATCGCGGCCATAGCCTTTCCACAAGGGGGCTTCTGCTTCAGGCAGTGGCACCAAGGTTGGCAGCACAGGTGGTGCGGCCACTGCAGGTAAGCCAAGGCCAGCAGCAAGTGCCAGCGAGGAAAGTCCAAACATCAGAGTGCGTCTTGACGTGAGCATCTTATTCGCCTCCTCGGGCGGGTTAGGCAGGGGATTCTGCCTTTTTCAAACGCTATCAACCCTGCCAGCTTAACCGAACACAGCCGCCCTGTAAAACCAAAAAAAGCCCATGAGGTCCTTAAGGAAACTTATAGCGAAGCACTGAAAGCCCCCTCAACAGAATCGGCCCGCTTCCCAAAGGAAAGCGGGCCGAAACCAATCGTGATTGACGCTGCCAAGGTCTACGCAGTGGCAACGACGGGGAAGAAGCCCTGCCGTGCGGGCTCCCATGCCAGCGTGCGAATCGTCCCTTCACGCTCTAGCCAGTCGAGCAACGCCAAATCTTGCTGCAGGTCGCAGGACATCAAGATCTGCCGCCAGTCTTCAAGTTCAACCGCGCTGACGGCGATGAAGGAGATGTGAACCGGGTTGAGCTCGGTCGCAGTCTTGCCAACGGTCGCGCTAACAAAAAGCTCGATCAGCGCTTTGCGGCCATAGCCTTCCCACAAGGGGGCTTCTGCTTCAGGCAGTGGCACCAAGGT
>JAIXXE010000108.1 GCA_027490875.1 Alphaproteobacteria bacterium | reverse complement strand
GTTGAAAAGGCCCTATTTGTAGCGTATGAAGTGCCCCTTTTGCACCCACGATGACACCCAAGTGAAGGATTCGCGGCCCAGCGATGATGGCAAGACGATTCGGCGGCGGCGCGAGTGCCCCAACTGCGGGCGCCGTTT
The DNA here is from genome assembly GCA_027490875.1 of Alphaproteobacteria bacterium. GTDB lineage: Bacteria > Pseudomonadota > Alphaproteobacteria > UBA2136 > UBA6156 > JADCGN01. The sequence continues at coordinate 4,724 of JAIXXE010000108.1, read as the reverse complement.
TACCACCTTTGAGCGCTTTCAGGTGCAGCAGGTGATGGTGCTGAAACGTGATGGCCGCAAAGAGCTGTTCGACCGCGACAAGCTGATTGCCAGCATCCTGACCGCACTGCGCAAAAGGCCGGTTACGCAACAGCAAATCGGCCAGTTGGCCACCGAGATTGAACAGCGCCTGAGCGACACTGGCCGCAGCGAAGTGGCCACGCGCGAGGTGGGCGACGCGGTGTTGAGTGGGCTGAAAACCCTCGATTTTATTGGCTACCTGCGCTACGCCAGCGTGTATCACGATTTTGCCGGCCCCGACGACGTGGTGAAGCTGTTGGGCGATAAGGACGACCGCAGCTAGGGTGTTGCGCCCGATTGGGGCGAAGGCTCTTCATGGTTAAGGCCCTTGCGGAAGTCTTTCTTTTGAGTTAAGTATACACATCGAACCTGCGGGCAGCAAAAGCCCGCGTGGGCTGCCTTTTTGCTGTGTTCCCGTTGGTTAACCCCTCGGAGGATAACATGAAATGTTTGATTATTAACACCGGTGGTACGCTGGGCATGATGGGGAACCCCCTGCGTCCGGCGATGGACGCCAAGCAACTGATGCGCGGCATCAACGTGCCCACTGGGATGACGCTGACGCTGTATAATGCCCCCATTCTGCTGGATTCCACCAACGTCACCCATGAATATCGGGTGAGTTATGGTCTGATGGTACGTGATGACTACGACAAGTTTGATGCGTTCGTGATTCTTCACGGGACCGATACCTTGGCCGAGACCTGCGCCTTTCTCAGCCTCATGTTTGGCTACACCCTGCAAAAACCCGTCTTCGTGGTTGGGTCTCAACTCCCCAAAAACGAATCTGGCTCTGATGCGACGATTCAACTGAGCAACACTCTGCGAGCAGCCAAGCTGTTTGTGGAGCAAAGGATTGTCGGTGTTTACACCGTGTGCATGAACCGGGTGCTTGCTGGCACGCGGGTGGTGAAGCGTCATGGCGTGGATTTTGATGTATTCCACACCCCTGGCGTGCAGCCGGTGGCCGAGATTGGGCCGCAGGTTTACGTTTACCCTCGCCCCAAACGGAGGGCAGACAGCATCTTGGAGCTGGATGTCAATGTAAAGTACGAACCCATGGTGGCAACACTGGTGGTTTCGGCTGATACGCCGCCGTTTGTTCTCGAAGGTATTGTGTCTGATGGCATAATCAAGGGCGTGATTCTGGTTGGCAAAGGGGTGGGTAATATCCCCGACCGCCGAACAGGGCCAAACTTAATTGAAAACTCGTGGGTGGATGCGATTCGCTTCTCAAGCCTAGAGATGGGGGTTCCTGTTGCCATCCTCTCGCCCTTCCAGGGCGGCATGGTCGACTTGGACCGTTACGAATTGGGGAAGGCCGCGAAGAAGGCCGGAGCCTTGAGTTTGGGCAGCCTCACCCCCGCGATGGCGGATGCCAAGTTTCGCTTTGCGATCCGGCGCTTTGCTGGGAGACATCGGGCGATGCAGGATTACCTCGACAAGAATTCGCTCGGTGAGCTTTTGCCGGGCAAATTTTTCGACTGAGGACAACCTGCACCCAATTCCGCCTTACGAAAACAGAAAACCCCGTTGCAGCGCTGCGACGGGGTTTTTTGTGAACCTTAGTTGGCGGCCTACTCGGCGGCAGAGTCTTCGGTTTGGGCTTTAACTTTGGCCGCTTTAATCACTTTACCACGGTAAACCACGGCGCCAGTGGCATCGGCGTGGGCGTGGTGGCGCAGGCGCAGCAGGCCGGTTTGGCCATCCAATGTGGTCTGGCCGCCCGTAGCCTTGGCTTGGCGTTGCTGACGCATGCCTTTGCGGCTGGGGCTGGTTTTCTTCTTTGGTACGGCCATGGTGTAATCCTTTGGTTCTGTCCGTTAATCTCTTGATATACTCCGCCGTTTAGCCGTTTTAGCGGGCGTTGGCAAGGGGTTTTTCGGGGGGCGGGGCTTGGGGGTGCTTGGCAGGGGGTAGGCTGCATTGGCCACCGCAGGGGTAATGCCATGGGCGAGGGCGGCGGTGATGAGCGCTTTAATATCATGATTTATTATGCAATTTTCATAAAGTTTCAGGCGCCCATGCAGGGCGGCGGCCAGTGTGCGGATTTCCCGCGCGACGCCCAAATCGCCCACACCGGCTTCGCGCAGGCCAATTTCCAGCCGCGTGATAGCAGCTTCCAGCACGGCCCGACGGGCACGGGGCTGGCTTAGGGGCGGCATATGCCGCGCCAGATGCAGGCAGAGTTCCTCGAATTTGGCTTGGCGGGTGGGGATATTGGCGCTGCTGGCGGCCCAAAGCTTAGGGTTGCCTTTGCGTGCAGCGGCGATGGTGGTGTCGAGCACCGATTCGGCCATTGCCCCCATTGAAGGTTGCCCAAAACCCAAGTACCTTAGCAGCTGATGAACCATACTGTATCTCTATCCAAATTCTCGGCCTTGGCAACATCTTTGGTCACCTTGGTGGCGCTTGGGGTGGGCAGTCTGCTGCTCACCGGCTGCGCCGAAACGCTTGATACCCACGGCACCGTGATGCCCCCCAGCGCCTTGCAGCGCTTGCAAATTGGCCAAAGCAGCAAGGACCAAGTGCGGCAGATTTTGGGCACCCCCGCCACCATGGGCACCTTGAACGACGACCGCTGGTACTACGTGAACAGCGTGGTGGGCAGTACCCCTTTTAACACCAACAACCTGAAGAGCCGCCGGGTGCTGGTGCTGGATTTTGATCCCGCCACCGGCCTGCTGCAAAACCTAACCGAACGCACCGCGCAGGATGGTCGTGCGATTGACCCAAACCAAGCGGCCACCAACACCGCTGGCCAAACGATGGGATTTTTTGAGCAAATGTTCGGGAATATCGGGATTAAATAGCCGTGACGCAGCGCCCGATTCACCTAAACATCGGGCCCGCGATGAGGCCAGATGCTACAGGGCAACGGGGCGCCATGTTTGGGATTGATGCCCGGTTGGCCCTTGGGGTCTTCGGGATGTTGGTGGTGATTGCAGGCTATGTGGCGTTTGGCCGGATTGATACCGCCAAACAGGCCGCACTGCTGGGCGAAGTGCAGGCCTTTGACCTTGCGACCATGCATTTTCAGGCCGACATGGGTACCTTTTACCCCTTTACCCTCAACCGTGCTGCCGATGATACCAACACCGCTGACGACCTGGCTGCGCTGTGGGACATCGGCCGGGTCCTACCGGGTTTTCAGCAGCGCTGGAACGGGCCTTATCTGGCGCGGGAAACGACGGACTCCCGCACCTTTGGCCGCTACGGCCTGTTCTATGCCCCGTTGGCCCGTACCGAAGAGTGCACCGCCGCCACGGGCTGCTTTGTGTGGCTGAGCCTGACCGATGTACCACCCGCAGAATGGGCCAAGGTGAACGCATTTTACGATGAAGGCGGCGGCAAGTACCCCGAAAAGGCCGAGGAAGCCCGCAGCATTGGCCGCGTTCAGGCCGAGCCCACCAGCACTGGCCTGACCCTGTTGCTGCGTTTGCAGGCCGAGGCTGCGCGATGAAGCCTACCGCCATGCAGGGCAACCCCCTGCATAACCACACCATACAAAGCCAGGGCGGGGCACTGTTTGGGCTGGATGCCCGCATTGCGTTGGCGGTTTTTTCCCTCCTGGCCATTGTAACAGGGGCGGCCATGGTGGTGAATATGAACGAAACCCGTGCCAAAGGGCTGGCGGCCGAGTTGGTGGATACCGCCAAGGCGATTGAGGGTTTTCATACCGACCTGCGCACCGATATTTTTATGGCATTGGAGGAACCTGTGAGCGAGGCCCGTGCCTTTCAGGCCCTTTACGACCCGTTGGTGGTGCGCGAGCAGGATAATCTGCGCGGACGCTGGAATGGGCCGTACATTCGCGCTGCGAGCAACCGCAGCCCTGCCTACGGGGTGATGAGCCTGCAAAAACGCAGCCCCGACCACACCAAGGCCTGTACCGCCGACCAGATGTGCTTTTTATGGCTGGTGTACGACCAAGTAAAGCCCACCATCGTGCGCGAGGCGAATGAGATTATTGATGGCGTGGGCGAATCAACAGCCGAGGTTGCAGGCCGCCTGCAATGGAGCCAACAGGATGATGCCAACCAGATTCTCTACTTTCGGGCTGTGAAGGCCCTGACGTGGAAGGAAGGCGAGCTTTAGTAAGCCCCGCGACGGTTAAGCAGAATCCCTACCGTTTCAAACAGAATGACAATGTCGTGCCAAAAGCTACCATGGTGGGCGTACCATTCATCGAGGTAGACGCGGTACGCGTAGCTGGTATCGTTACGGCCGCTGACTTGCCATAGCCCCGTAATGCCTGGTTTTTGTGAGAGATAAAAGTTAATCTTATCAGCGTAATAGGCTTGCTCAGACGCCACAATCGGGCGTGGCCCCACCAGGCTCATTTCTCCTTTGAGGACATTCCAGAGCTGTGGCAGTTCATCGAGGCTCGTTTTGCGGAGTAATGCCCCGATGCGGGTAATGCGAGGGTCGTTTTTTAGTTTAAAATCGCGTTCCCATTCGGCGCGGGCGGCTGGGTCTTGGGCGAGCAGCGTCTGGAGAATCTGTTCGGCGTTGGGCACCATGCTGGTAAACTTCCAGCAGGGGAATGGCTTGCCATTTTTACCAATGCGGGTATGGCCGAAAAAGACTTTACTCCCTGGGCCTTGCTTTTTAATCAGGATGGCCAAGACGGCAAACAGCGGGGCTAACATGATAAGCCCGGC
>JAIXXE010000158.1 GCA_027490875.1 Alphaproteobacteria bacterium | reverse complement strand
CTTGCTGCGGAGCGGCTCGCCGCGTCGGCGTCTTGGTTTTCGGTTTAGACTCGTACTTCGGTGCGACCGACGGTACGCGCAAGCGCAGTTCCGGCGTTTCGGGCAGCACCTCGCGGTAGACGACGCCGTACTTTTCGACGGCGCGCTGGCGCGTGCGGTACAAAATGTCGCGCAGGCGCTGCATTTCGATTTCCTGCTGCCGCTCACTGCCCGTCTGGGTCAGGCGGTTCGCAGCCTGCGCCGCAACAGCCAAGTCGCGGTCGGAGACGATGCCCTGCGGCGACGCCCCGGTCTCGGTCTGCTGACGGTCTTCAATCAGCTTGTTGAGCACGGAGTTGCTGACAATCGTGTCGAACAGCGCCTGCACATCCGCGCGCCTTTCGTCCTGAAGGAACCGCGGGATGCGGCCTTCAATCGCGCCGATCACCGACCCACGATAAGGGTTGCGCAGAAACTCGTCGATGGCGCGGATGCGTTCGTCGATATTGTCCACCAGCGCCTGCGTCTCAGAAAGCGCCCGCGGGATTTCGCCGCGCAGCTTTTCCACGCGCCTAATGCGCTCTTCCTTGGCGGTAATCGTCGGCTGCGTCTGCACCCGCACGCCTTCGCGGCCAGCAGTCTGCGCTGCCTCGACTTCGGAAATGGTCGGCGTCGGCACATTGTAGATGCCCGGCATCGGCGACTGCATCGGCGGTTTAGCACGCGCTGCACGGCCTGTGGGGCGATAACCTTCCATCGCCTGCGCCATCTGCATCTGCGGCATGGCGTCTTCGCCCGGGCGAAACACAGCGCTGCGCATCTGCGGCTGCGCATCCGGCACGATCTGGATATTGTTGGCCTTGAGGATTTGCGCCAGTTGGGCGTCCTTGTCAGGGCCGGCCATCTCACGCATCAGTTGCAGGTTCGACTGCGAAATCTGCCCCGACGACATCATATCCTGCACCACAGCCGTCATGTCCGGCTGGCCACCCATCTGGCCGCCGGTCGTCATGCTGATCGGCTGCATCCGAGCGCCGCCGCCAGCGCTCAACTGGTTGGCGCGCGCCGAGGCGCGGTCGAAGTCTTCCGCGCTAATGCCCAACTCACCGACGCCCGCGCCGCGCAGTATCTTCTGGGCAGCGGCGTCAATTTGCTCGTCTGTTGCCGGTGCGGCCGTCGTAGGAAAGGCCGACTTGGGTGCGGTGGCCGGCGAAGCGCCGGCGCCGCGCGGCGCAAGTTCGAACTCTTCAATTTCATACGCACCCGGCGTACCGAAACCGCCAGACTGGACCACCATTAGTGTGCCGTCGGGCTTTTCCTTAATCTCAGTTTCCAGCGGGCCGTAGGTCGCCTTAAAGTTGTCGCTAATGCTGCCGACCATGCGCAGCAACGTGTTGCGGTCGAAGTTTGCTTCCGGCAGGTTGGCGCGGAAGGCCTGCGCAATTTCCGGCGCGTCCCGGTCCAAGTCTTTCAGCAGCAGCGAGTAGCCTTCCGGCGTCATGGTCTGACCGGCGCGCTTGGTGTAGAAGTCGATCTTCTTGCCGGCCATTTCAATTTCGGCAGCCGAAGCTTCGCGGCTTTCCTTGGCCCGCGCGATCTCCATCGCCTGCGCCGCTTGCGCAGCCTGACGTTCGGCTGCGCGCTGCTGCGACATCATGTTTATCATTTGCGCGCCTTGCTGAACAGCGGCACCAAGGACGTTGGACTGCTGTGGCGCGCGAGCCTGAAGGGCGATTGCTTGGTTTGCCATATGTCGGTACTCTTACCCTCTACGGAAATCGAGGCTAGACGGCAGCACCATCGCATTTTGGCCGCCGCCGATACCGTCGCCCGGCATCATGCCGCCGCGGTTGAGATAGTTGATCTGCGCCTGATACAGCGGGAACGACGAGGCCGCCTGACCGGCACCCTGCAACGCACTGGCCAGCGCATTGGCGCTGCCGATGTAGCCCGACGCGCGGGCCTGCCCGGCCCCAAGCTGCATCTGGCCGATGTTCTGACCCGCGGCGCCTGTCGCGCCGGTCATGACGTTGGCGGCCGACTGGCCCGAACCCATCAGCGACTGGAGCGGGTTGAGACGCGCGGCGCGTTCGATCTGGAAGCGGTTGAAGGCGTTCTGGTACTCTTGGCTGGCCAAGTCCTGACCGAAGCGCTGGATGCCCTTCATGGTAGCGCCCGACATGAGACCGCCGCGGGCAGCCGCCGAACGCTCCAGTGCGCGCATCCCCTCGGCCTGCCGGAAGGCGTAGCCGGGGTCTTGCTGGAAGTCGGCCTGACCGAACGGACGAGCAAGGCTGCCGTAGCCAGCCGCGTTGGCGTCGCCGCCGATGCCGAGCAGCTGCATGATCTGCTGCTGGGCGGTCATGCCCGCCTGACGGAACGGTTCCTGAAGCCCGATCTGACGCTCGAACATCTCACGCTGGGTCTGTTCGGCGCGCTGCGCGGCCTGCTCTTGCGCGCGGGCAGCCTTCTTGGCACCACTACGCGCGATCAGGCCGCCACCGACCGAAGCTGCTGCGCCTATGCCGGCGGCAATCACTGCTGGGGGCATTTCTACAACTCCATCTTGTACACGTCGTAGGGCGAGCCTAGCGTGTATATCATCTCTCCCGTGGGCTGCATACCCCCACGGCGCGCGAACCACGACACAAACTTTGCGTGCGGGGCGATCCGCGCCCACAACATTTTTGCACCGTTTTCATTAGCGTAATCTATCGTCGCCTGCCGCGCCGCGGCCGCCCACTTGCCGCGGCCTTCCGGCAGGATCATCACATGGACTTCGTACACGCCCGGCGCGCTCCACGCCAAGGCAAACCCGCCGTGCTCGCCCATCAAAAACCAGTTCTGGTCCTCGGCGACGGACTCTTCGAAGTCCAGTTCGCCAAGCGACGCCGGCCCCAGAAAGGGCCGCACGTCGGGGTGGTTCGCCGCAAGGTTTACCAGACCAGCGTCGAAGCACCGCTCAAGCATTAGCTGACGACGCGGCCCGACGCGCGGATGTTGATGGCCGACGCGGTGCCGGCGATGGTCGAGATGAAGCCGTTCAGCGGCAGGACGTGGCCAACCAGTTCCGGAAACGTGTAGGTCTCGGACGGCTGGAGGGTCTTGGTCTTGACGATCAGGTTGTCGTTGCCCGCGGTGCCCGCAGCGGTCACGAGGTTGACGCTGATCGTCGCGGCCGTGGCGCTGTAGTTGGTGGCCGTGAACTTGTCGATGATCGTCTGGACGCCGTTCGACGTGTACTGCGTCGTCTGGGTGTTCTCCGCGGTCTTGGCCGGGATGATGTTGCTGATGGTAACGGCCATTTATACCTCCAAGGAACTCACGTTGTCAGTCACAGTCAAAATAATCGACGGGATCGCAGGATGGATAGCCGTCGCCGGATCAGCGTGCAGGCTGACGCCGGTGTTATCCACTTCCCACATCAGTTCGAAATAATCGCCTGCGTTCATCTGTAGCAGAAAATTCCACGCCGCGACATCTTCGGTGTTGTTGCCTTGAAAACGAAGAACCGTAGCGCTGTCAGGCACGTTGGTGCCGTTCTTGCGCAGCCAAACCCAAGCGCGGTGAGCGCCGCCGCCGGTGTTGATGAACTGCGCGGAGAACTGAATGTTGTAGACGTTTGGCCGATCCACGTAGATGCGCGACGTGGGCGAGCCGCGCGTGACGCCGAACGACAGGTCTGTCGTGTTGAACGTCATGGCGTAAGCAACATTGGGCGATGCAGCGGTCTGATCGGTCGTATCGTAAAACGAGCCGTAGCGCGGCGTGCGGAACTGCTGGGGCGGCGGCGACAGCGCCAGCGCCTGAAGCTGCGACTGGATGACCGCGATGTCGTCTTCGCTGGCAGCCGGCGGCGTGACGCCAGTGGCCTGCGCGAGACTGTTGACCTTGGCGTCTACGCTGGCCGTCTCGGAGCAGCAGTCAGGGGCGCTCTCCAGCGCCTGAATAGCCTCACCGAACACCGCGTCATAGGACGCCAGCAGCGACGACGTGTCGGGCGCTAGTTCCGTCTCTTGCTGGTTGGTCTGCGTCGCCGTCAGCAGCGACAGGAAGAACCGATACCACTCACGGCTGATCGCGCCGGACCGCGGGTCGATAAACTCGACACGCGGCGGCGTAAGCTGTGTGGGGTTAATCGGTGCGACCATCAGGCCCGCGTCCCGCTCAGGATCAGTTCCGCGCCCATGATGTAGATGCGGACTGGGTCAGTGCCGGACAATTCGTAGACGCGGTCGCGTATCTTCATCGTCGCGCCCAGCCGGCGCCAGATCGTGCGGAAGCCGTACCGGCCGATGCGGCCCATCGACTTCCAATGCTCGTTCGACCACGTATGGGCGCCGTCGTCCGAGAAGCGCAGCATGACCCGCGGGTCGCTGCCCTGCCCCACGTTAAGGCCGACGCCCGTCTCGCAGTCGAGTTGCATCCCGTGCTGAATCGTGCGCGTCAGGTTGTTGGCGCCGGTCGGCAGCGCCCGCCACGAGCGCAGCCACTTCTGCGGCTGGCCGTCGTCGGAGTAGACCTCAAGGTCGAACTTGTAGATTTTGCCGTTCTGGTAATCGCCGACCACGTTGGTGGCGTTGAAGAACATCTGGTTGTTGCCGCGGTGACGGTTGAAGTCGCCGTTCTGGAACGAGGCGCGCTCGTGCCATGCGCCGGTCGCCACGTCGAACACCCACGTCGTGTTGGCGGTCGGGAAGTTCAGCACGTAGAAGCTGTGGCCGTCCTGCTGGTAGGTGTAGCCGACCGCGTCCGACAGGTCAGAGTATTCCTGTAGCTGCCACTCGATTGCGTGGGTCGAGATGCGCTGGCCCATGTAGCCAGCCGCGCGGAAGACCATACCCTGACCGCGGGCGTCCTTGCCCAGCCAGTAAATCTGGTTGTCCATCTTGGCGATGGAATACGGGGCCGCGCAGCCGAGTTCGTTGTAGGCGCCCTGAATGCGCGCCAGCGGGAAGTCGAGCAAGCCAGCGTTGTACCAGACCTCGGTCGAGTTCGAGCCGAACACCCAGACTTCGCGGTGATCGACAAAGATCGCCACGACGTTGTCGGGGTTGCCCTCGGCGCTGGCAAAGTCCAGCGGATCGACGCTGGCGCCGTCCAGCAACTGCGTAACCCAAATCTTCTGGCTGTTCGGCTCGTTGAACACGAAGTAGCCATCGAGGTAGCCGACCGTCACGGCGCCGGGAAAGTCCGGGTCGGTGATCTGCTGGAACACGTCGGTCTGGGAGTTGTAGATGTAGCCCTGCGGGTTGGCCGCCACGAATAGCTGGATGCCGTTATCGGACATGCTGACTGGGCCGGTGCCGGCGATGGTGCCCTTGGCGACGGCGTTCCAGTTGTTGTCCACCTGAAACAGCGTCGGGCCAGACACGACGTAGCCGTAGTTGCCGAAGGTCCACATCCCGCGGATTGGACCGATGCCAATAGTCGCCAGCCGCGTCAGGCCGGGCGCGCGCTGGAGGAAGGCAGGCTCCTTGCCGCCCTCCGGCACAATCTCCGGGAACAGGTTGACCATGCGGTTGGCGGCGGCGTTGACGCTGCGAGCGACATACGCCGATCCCAAGATCGGCGTCTTCATCAGTAGTTCCCGGCGTAGATGTTGAACCGCTGACGGGTCGCCACAATGCTGTACGGCATCGACATGATGTCGTCAGGGTTGTTGATCCGCTTGAGGTTGCGCTTGCTGGTCATGGCGATGCGCTGCACCTGCGGCGTCGGCTCCATGCCAAACTCGGGCGCCATCTCGGTGGCCAAGTTGTAGCGGAAGGCGCGCAGATAGCCCGGCGGGAAGTGCAACTGCGTGGCCAGCGTCGCGGGCTTGGTCAGTTCCTCAACGGAAATGAAGTGCCATTCCAGATCGCGCGTCGGGCGCGGGTAGACGTACATCTCCACGTCGGGGAACGTGTTGTTGACGAAGATCACCTGCGGGTACGTCGAGGTCACGGTCTTGACCGCGATCCCGTTGTACTGCTGCTGGTTGATGAACTTGATGCCGTAGCTGACGCCGGTGCCGGGGTCTTTGAAATAGGTGCTGTCGTCGAGCAGCACGGGGCGGTTGCCGACGAAGTTGCCGGACGGGCCGAGCGTGCGGAAAAGCTGACCGGCCGGCCAAGTGAACACCTGATCCTGCGTTGCGAACACGGACAGACGTTCCGTATTCCAACTGTCGATCATTTGGTTCATGGCGTTCAGCGCGTCCTGAGACGTTTCGGCCGAAGGCACTTCGCCCTCGGCCAGAACGCCTAGAAGCCTGAGCGAACCATTAATGATGTCGCCGGCCGTGGTCATTGCTTAGTCTTCCTGCGATGCGCGTCGGCGTCCACGGCGCTTGGGTGCCGCCAGTTCGTTCACGGCTTCGACCGGCTCGGCTTCCGCCTCTTCCTCGTCTTCCTCGTCAACGTCCGCCACAGCAGGCGTGGTGGGATCATAGCGTTCCCAGCCGTGCATTTCATCATAATTCGCTTCGTGCTCGCTGATAGCGACCTTAGCGCCGTGCACAGGGTGGATCATGTAGATGACTGACATACGTACCTCGTAAAAATGGACGGCCCGAAGGCCGCCCAAATCACTTACAGCGCGTGAACAACCACGAAGTTAAACACGACTGCTTCGCTCAAGTTACCGCCGGTGATGTTGCGCAGCGTAATGGTCGCCGCGCCAGCCGTGAGGCCAGTCACCCACAGGGTGTAGGTTCCCGGGTTAGCAGTGCCGCCGACAATCGACAGGATCACGGCGTCGCCCGCCGAAATCTTGCTGTTGTTCAGCGTGAACGTCACCGAAGTGGTGCCGGCAAGCAGCGCCCCGTTCATGGTGATGGTGCCAGCCGACTTGTTCAGCGTGACAGGTTCAGCCTTGTTAACGCCCTGCGTCACCGCGCCGCGAGCGGCGGCAGTGTAGCCCAGTTCATCATCGACGTAGATGAAGTCCGCGCCGCTGATGTTCTGGTCGAGGTAGGCAACGCCAATTGCTTGGGTGTTTGCCATTGTCTTTCTCCTGAAAAGGCTGCCCCGGCCGAAGCCGGGGCGAACCGATTAGTTGGCGATGCGGTACAGGGTGTAGGTGCCGTCGCCGGTCTTGACCGCGCGGAACCCCACAGCCTTGCCAGCTTCGCCAGCGCCCGAACCGACCAGCGACCAGCCCGTGCCGGTCGTCAGAGTGGCCGCGCCTGCGCCAGTGCTCAGGACTGCGAAGTCGAAGCACGAGCCGACCTTGGCGCTGCTGACGCGTTCATCAACGCCGCCGACGCCGGTGACAGCCGGGAGAGCGAGGTTAGCGCCGCTGCCAGAAGTGAAGACAATCAGACCCTGTTCGAGATTGAGCGGAGTGAGAGTGGCCGCGCCAGTGTAGGCAGTCGGAATAGCCTGCACACCGAGCAGCGCCTGATTGAGGTTGCCATCGCCGACCTGATAACCGCCGGCACCGTTAGGAAGAGCCATGATAAAATCCTTTCAAATGGTGTTGCCCCCGGCCGAAGCCGGGGGCGGGTTTCAGGTTAGCCCCAGAGGCGGCAAGCCATCTGCGGACGGATGGTGTTGTAGCCGTACAGCACGTCGATACGGCAGGGCATACGGTCGTTGTTGATGTCGTACTGACGAACAACGCGCAAGCTGATGCCGTTGTGGACGGCACGCGACGCCATATCGACGCCCTGCGGGAGCAGGAGGTCGGCGGTGGCGAAGGTGATGGCGTCCTTGTGGTAGACGAGGTTCTGGGCGTACTGCTGACCGCCAGCGCCGACGAACACGACGGCCTGACCGTTGCCCGGCAGGGTCGAGACAGTGGCAAGCGCGTGGCCGGCCGAGTACATCGGAGCCACGGTGATGTTGCCTTCGCCCGACGATCCCAGCGTGACGTTCGCCAGAGCGACGAACTGGAACAGCGAGCCGGTGCTTTCACGGGTCTGCGGGTTGACAGCGAAGCAGCCGTTGACGGTGAACACGTCGCCAGCCTTAACGGTGAGGCCGTTACCAGCGCCGGTGATGGCGATGGTGGTCGCGCCTTCGGTGGTCACAGCCGCCGAGGTCGAGCCGCCGGTCGCGTTGCGGGTGCCGGTGGTGAACTGCTTGATCGACTGCGACATGTTGATTTCGTCGAAGCCGAGCACGCCGGTGCCCATCAGGCCGTTCTTGAACTGCTTGCTGATGGTGTCGGTGGGGTTGAAGAGGCCCTTCATCCCTTCGACGAGGCCAGCGTTGGCAGCCGGGTTGACGGTCGCGTAGCGCGGCGACATCACGGCAGCGTTCTCGTTCAGCTTCTGCTGGGCAGCCAGCAGAACGGCCGAGGTCGCCGGGGTGACGCCGGGGGTGCCGACCGAGTTGCCGATGGTGGCAAACGCGTTGGCAACGTCCGCGTCGATGCTGGACGCAAGCTGCGAGATACGCGGCTTGAGAACACGCTCGGCGAAGTCGTCAAGCTGCATGGTCAGTTCGGCGGTGGTGAAGTTCACGCCGATGTGCTTCTGCGAAGCAACGGTCAGGGTGGTGAACTGTTCGTTGTCGTCCTGCACCTGAAGGGCAGCGCCGTCGGTGACGAGGGCACGGTCAGGCAGACGGATGCGCAGGGTCGAGCCGATCTTGGCGCCTTCCACTGCGAAGCTGTCGTCGTACTGACGGTTGACGTTGCGGGTGAGCACGAGGTTGTTCTCGAGGATTTCGAGAGCCTTCCGCGTAATCATGTCGATAGTAAGAATGCTGTTGGACATGGTCGTATTCCCAAATTAGCGGTTGCGTTGTGCCTCGTACTTCTTGATCTGCCGCAGCCGTTCCGCTTCGATCCATTCCGACGTACTCATCGACTTGGTCGAGCGAGGGTCGGTGGTGTCATACCGCGGCGTTCCT
>JAIXXE010000126.1 GCA_027490875.1 Alphaproteobacteria bacterium | reverse complement strand
TAATGCTATAACGTCACTTAAAAAGGAGATTACCCATGGCTCATTCACGTTGCCTGGCTGCTGTCGCACTGTTGCTCTGCGCTGGATTGTTGGCAACACCTGCCGCCTTTGCGCAATCGACTGGCCTGATTTTCATTGCCCCGATGCGGGTCGTGTTTGGTCCGAATGACCAATCACAAAAAGTTACCATTACCAACCGAAAAAATCAGGCCATGACCTACTCCCTCAGTCTGCTTAACAGCACGATGGGGCCCGATGGTGTGCTGACCGAGGCCCCTGTCGACAGCCCCCATGCGGCCGACCGGATGCTGCGCTTCATGCCGCAGGATTTTTCGCTCCAGCCGGGCGACCGTCAATCCATCCGGATGTTGGTTCGGCGGCCTGAGGGCCTTGCCAGTGGCGACTATTTCACGCACCTGCTGATTAAGGAAACTCCTCTCACTGGTAAATTTATTACCAGTCTTACCGACGTTACCCAGCCCAACAAGGCCGGGTTTGAAGTGACCACGCTGGTCGAAAACGCCATTCCCGTCATGGTTCAGCATGGCGCCATCAGCAGTTCGCTGGCATTTAACGCCTTCGACCCTGCCAGCACCACACGCGAAAAGCTAGGCCTCACCTTCACCCGCACGGGTAATGCCATGGCCGTGGCCTATGTGCGCGTCATCACGCCAGCTGGGGTTGATGTTACCACGCCCCGTACGCTCAGGCTTTACCGGTCGCTCGATGCCTACACCATTAAGCTTGAGCGCACCGACGCTGGCCAAAAGTACGCAGGCCCCGCCACGGTGCTGATTACGGAAAATTCGCAAGCCAATGCCAAAGTTCTGCAACAGGCCGCCATTAGTATTCCCTTCATCGCCCCAACCGAGTGATGGCAACCGCAGCAATCCACTCCACCTCCAGCCGCTTGATTTGCTACGGCTGGCTGGGGTTGTCATGCTTGGCAGCCCCAAGCATGGCCTTGGCGCAGAGCCTCAATAACCTTGATAACATGGCGTTCGGTGTTATCGATTACAACGCCCAGCCCCCTACTGGCACCGCCCGCCTTGGCCCTAATGGCAGCATTGCTTACAGTGGTAATCTCGACGGCGACGGCAGCGGCACAGCGGCGCGGATTGAAATGGTAGGCACCACCGGCGATACCGTGGAGGTTCGGTGCAGCGCCAGCGCCACTCTGGCCCGCAGTGGCGGCGGTACGCTGGCGTTCGATGTGATTAAAATCAGTCATAACATTCCGCAAAGCTACAGCGCCGCGACCGACTGTGCAGGCCTTACCACCACGGTGCTAAACCCGGTGCTTTCGGCCACGGCTTCAGAAAATATTCTCTACTTGGGTGGGCAGCTGAATCCAGACGGCAACAACGTGGGCGGCACCTTCCGCACCAATATTTCCGGCGGGGCACCGTTTAAGGTTCGGGTCGTCTTTCCGTAAGGCCTTAACACAATCGCTTACCAAAGGCTGAGAAGCTGGCCACTTCACAAGCAGCATGACTTGTGACTTTGGGCTTTTTTTGGCACACCTGAACTACCGTAACGAAAGGACACCTCCATGGAACCCACTGCATTGGCCGTCCATGCCGATATGAGCTTCTGGAGCCTATTCCTCCAGGCCGGGCTGTTTGTCAAAGCCATTATGATTGGGCTGTTTGTGGCCAGCGTGGCGGTCTGGGCCGTCTGGGCCGCCAAAGGGCGCCAGTTTAAGGCATTGCACCGTCAGGCCGATGCTTTTGAGCATGTCTTCTGGAGCGGCAGCCACACGCTGGAAAGCTTTTCTAAAACAGTAAACCCCCAACAGGGCAGTCACCCCATGGCCAGCGTGTATGTGGTGGGGCTGGAAGAATGGAACGCCGCCACCGAAGAAGAACGCCGCGATGGTACCGCCGTTCAACGCGTTCGCCGCATGATGGACGCCACAGCCCGCCGCGAACTAGAGGCGCTGGAAGCGTGGCTGCCCTTGCTGGCCAGTACCGGTGCAACCGCCCCGTTCATTGGGCTGTTGGGTACCGTGTGGGGCATCATGACCAGTTTTCAAAGCATTGGGGTTAGCAAAAATACCAGCCTGGCCGTGGTCGCACCGGGGATTGCCGAAGCGCTGTTCGCCACCGCCATCGGCCTTTTTGCTGCAATTCCAGCCGTGATTGCCTACAACCGCCTGAATGGCAATCTGGGCCGTTATGCCAGCCGTATTGAAACGTTTGTCGATGAGTTCCTGACGGTGCTGGAACGCCAAAGCACCAAGCGTGCTGGCCGTAAGTAGTGTGCCACGGTAAAGGAACCCCGCGATGGCCATGAGCATGTCGACCCGCAGCAAGAGCAGCCGTGCGCGCTATACGCCCATGAGTGAGATGAACATCACCCCCTTTGTGGATGTGATGCTGGTGCTGCTGATTATTTTCATGGTCGCCGCCCCCATGATGACCCAGGGCGTTCAGGTAGCCCTGCCCAAGGCCGATGCCAAGCCGATTGAGCAGGATAAACCAATTGAAATTACGCTTAAAAGCGACGGTACTATTTTTGTTGGCAGCGCCCTCGTGCCGATGGAAAGCCTGCTCGATCGCCTGCAGGTGGTGCAGGAAAATCGGGAAAATGCCAGTATTTTGCTGCGCGCCGATAGCACCATGGATTACGGCAGCGTGATGAAGATTATGGCCGCCTTGCAAGCCGCCGGTATGGTGGATGTAGGCCTGGTGACCGCACCGGTGCAATAGCGGTGGCACCTTGGCTTACAGCATCCACCCCCGCCTGACCACCCACAACACGTTGCGGCGTTATGTGGGGTTTTCGGTGGCGGGGCATATACTGGCCCTGCTGGTATTAACCTTTACGGTCGGCCATACCGCCCGCGTGGCGCCACCACAGGCGGTCAAGGTGCAGCTGGTGGGCGTACCCATTCCGGCCATGCCCAACAAACCCAAAGACCCTGAAAAAATCCGCACCCAGGATTCCCCCGCACCCAAAGAGCCC
>JAIXXE010000155.1 GCA_027490875.1 Alphaproteobacteria bacterium | reverse complement strand
GTGTGCAGCTGGCTGATTTTTATTGGCCTGCTGGATGGCACGGTTCAACCCAGCCAAACCGTATGGCTGGAATGGCTGCGTGTGGGCGGCTGGCAGGTCGATTTCGGCGTGCTGATCGACCGCCTCAGCGCCACCATGCTGATTGTTGTCACCACCGTCAGCGCCTGTGTGCATGTCTACAGCGTGGGGTATATGGCCCAAGACCCAAGCCGCCGCCGTTTCTTCATCTATCTCAGCCTCTTTACCTTTGCCATGCTGATGCTCGTCACCGCGCCCAATCTGCTGCAAATGTTTTTGGGCTGGGAAGGGGTGGGGGTGTGCAGCTATCTGCTCATTAACTTCTGGCACCACAAGGCCAGCGCCAATGCTGCGGCCATCAAGGCTTTTGTGGTGAACCGCGTGGCCGATGCCGCCATGCTGGTCGGGATGTTCCTGTTGCTGCTTACCTTTGGCAGCCTCACCTATGCCGAGTTTCTGCCCCGCGCAGCCGAATTGGCCACCGACAACCAACAAACCCTTAACCTGATTGCCCTGCTGCTGTTCATTGGCGCCATGGGCAAGAGTGCCCAGTTTGGCCTGCACACCTGGCTGCCCGATGCCATGGAAGGCCCCACGCCTGTCAGCGCGCTCATTCACGCGGCCACGATGGTAACGGCGGGGGTGTTTCTGCTCTGTCGCCTAAGCCCGCTGTATGAAGCAACCCCCGATATTCTGCATATCATTGGCTGGGTTGGCGCAATTACGGCCATCTTTGCCGCCACCGTCGGCCTCACCCAAACCGATATCAAGCGCGTGATTGCCTACAGCACCTGCAGCCAACTGGGCTATATGTTCTTTGCGATTGGCGTCAGCGCCTACCCAGCCGCCATGTTCCACCTCACCACCCATGCGTTCTTTAAGGCGCTGCTGTTTTTAGGAGCGGGGAGCGTCATCCATGCCGCCCACCACGAACAAAACATTTTCAAGCTCGGTGGTCTGCGCAAACCCCTTATGGTGACCTACATCCTGATGTGGCTGGGTAGCCTGGCACTGGCGGGGATTCCCCCCTTCGCAGGTTTTTTCAGTAAGGATGGGATTCTCGAAAGTGCCTTCATGGCCCCGGGTGGCGCGGGCTGGGGGCTCTATGCGGTGGGTACACTGGGGGCATTCCTCACCGCCATCTATGGCTTCCGGATTCTGTTCTACAGCTTTGAAGGCAAGGCGCACCACGAGGGCGACCACCACGATGAAAACGCCAAAGCCGCTGTCCCCACTGCCAACCATCACGCGCCGCATGAAAGCCCATGGGTGATGCTCGCCCCGATGCTGCTGCTGGCGGTGGGCGCCGTCACGAGCGGCTATCTGCTCAAACCGATGCTGGAACTGGAGTGGTGGCAGGGCAGCATCGCCATTGCCAACTATGCGCAAAGCGGGCTGCATAACATTCATCACACCCCAGTATTGGCCAAGTTTGCGCCGCTCATCTTGGCGATTATAGGAATAATACTGGCGTGGTACCTGTTTGCCGAATATCGCGGCGCAGCCAAAAAGCTGGCGCAGGAGTTTTCAATTCCCTACGCTATTTCCTTCAACAAATGGTACATCGATGAACTGTATAAACTGCTCTGCCAACGCCCGTTGCGTTGGCTGGCGCGGGGCCTTTACCAACTTGGCGACGGCCGCATGATTGACGGCGCGTTGCATCGCCTGACGGGCGAGATTTTAAGCGCAGGATTAAGCCTCCGCACTTTACAAACCGGCAACTTAGCCCACTACGCCTTGGCCATGCTGCTGGCGGTGGTGGCGGTCTTAACCTTCATTCTATGGCGGGCTGCTTAACATGGTGCTGTCAACACTCATTCTCCTCCCCATCGCCACCGCATTGTTGGCGCTGGTTGCCCCGCGTAGCCTCGTCAAGCCGTTGGCATTGCTGGGGTCGCTGGGGTCGCTGGTGCTGTGCTGGCCGCTTTACACGGGCTTTAACCCTGCTGCCGTAGGCCTGCAGTTTACCGAAAGCTACGCATGGCTGCCCAGCCTTGGCATTCATGTAACCCTGGGCATCGATGGCATCGCCTTGGCGCTGCTGCTGCTCAACAACCTGCTTACCCCGCTAGTGGTGTTGGCCAGCTGGCGCGAAGACCGCAACACGGGCGCCTTCATGGCCTGCCTGTTGGGGCTGGCGGGGTTGGTGAACGGTGTATTTGCCGCCACCGATTTCATCCTGTTCTATGTGTTTTTTGAAGCCAGCCTGATTCCGCTCTACCTACTGATTGGCCTTTGGGGTGGCAAAAGTCGGGTGTATGCGGCGCTCAAGTTTTTTCTCTATACCTTTGCGGGCAGCGTGTTGATGCTGGTGGCGGGGCTGTACCTCGGCACGCAGGCGGGCACTTTCGATTTCACCCAATGGGGCAGCATGGCCCATGCTTTACCACTGGCCATGCAGGTGGTGTTGTTTGGGGCTTTCTTGGCGGCCTTTGCCGTTAAAATCCCGATGTGGCCCCTCCATACATGGCTCCCCGATGCCCACGTGCAGGCCCCTACCGCAGGGAGCGTGATTCTGGCGGGTGTGCTGCTTAAACTTGGTGCCTATGGCTTGCTACGCTTTAACCTGCCGTTGTTCCCCGATGCCGTGACGCTGCTCGCACCCTATTTAATGTGGGCGGGCGCGATTGCCGTGGTGTATGCCGCGCTGGTGGCATGGGTGCAGACCGATATTAAAAAACTCATCGCCTACAGCTCGGTCAGCCATATGGGGTTGGTCACGATGGGGCTGTTCAGCGGCACCGAGACTGGCCTTCATGGCGCACTGCTCATCATGATAAACCACGGGATTGTCAGTGCGGGGCTCTTTCTCATCATTGGGGTAATCTACGAGCGCCTGCACACCCGAGAGATGAAGAACCTGGGCGGCCTCGCAACCCTCATGCCCGGCTATGCCTTTGCGCTGGTGCTGCTGATGTTGGCCGCCGTTGCATTGCCCGGCACCAATGGGTTTGTTGGGGAGTTCCTCGGTCTGGCAGGCAGCTTCCCCAGCGCGCCGTGGGCCACCGCGCTCGCCACCACGGGGGTTATTTTTGGCGCGGTTTACATGCTGGTATTTACCCGCGCGGTACTCTTTCAGGCCCCCAGCCGCTTTGTGGCCGACCACAAGGCCGCCTGCACCGACCTTTCGGCCCGCGAGTGGCTGGTGTTCCTGCCGCTGCTGCTGCTCATTCCCGTACTTGGCCTTAAGCCGCATTTGGCGATGGATCTCTGGCGTCAACCTGTGGCAACGCTCATCCCCGAAGTCCGCACGCTTGAACCCCAACCCGTAAGCCCCACCCAGCCATGACCTTCCTTCCGATGATTCCCGCCCCGCTCGACCCCGCTTTGCTCTTGGCCCTTGGCGCACTGGCAACGCTGCTGCTCGGCAGCTTTACCCGTCAGGCTTGGGTTGCGTTCCTGTTTGCCTCACAAATTCTGCTGGCCGCGTTGGGTCTGCTGCTGGCCACGCCGGCCACGGGGGCCATCAGTTTTGAAGGCGGTCCCGTGCTGCTGGCCTTTAGCCCCTTTGCCAACACGGTGGCGGTACTGTTGCTGGTTCTTGCCTTGCTTGCTACCCCCTTGTTATGGGCTGGTGTTGGCACCGAGCGCCGCCGCCCCGAACTGGCCGTATTGCTGTTACTGGCCACCACGGGTGCCATCCTGCTGCCTGCCGCCAATCATCTGTTAAGCTTTTATGTGGCGCTGGAACTGCTCAGTTTCCCGCTCTATGTTCTCTGTGCATGGCTGCGCGACGACGCCAAGAGCAGCGAAGCGGGCCTGAAGTACTTCGTGCTCGGCAGCTTGGCCAGCGGGCTGACACTGTTTGGGATGTCGCTGCTCTATGCCGCAACGGGCGCCTTAGATTTCCAAACGCTCGCCGCCATGGCCGAACCCACCCCGCTGTACTTGGTGGGCGCCGCGCTGGTGATGGCAGGGGTCGCCTTCAAGCTCTCGTTGGTGCCCTTTCACTTCTACACACCCGATGTGTACGAAGGCGCGCCCACGCCCGTCACGGCCTTGCTGGCGGCGCTGCCCAAACTGGCGGTGGCGGCCTTGCTCATTCGGCTGCTGGTTGGCCCGTTCCATGGCCCCACCGCCTTGCTGGTAGGGCAGGGCTTAGCCTGTTTGGCGGTGGCCTCCATGGCCGTCGGCGCGGTCATGGCCATTGTGCAGGGTAACTTAAAACGCCTGCTAGCCTTTTCCACCATCGCCAATGTAGGCTTTGCCATGGTGCCCTTGGTGGCGCTGGCCGGCCTGCCCGCCGACTCCAACCACCTGGCCCTCATTGCCGCCGCGGCCAGCGGGGCGCTGTTTTACCTGTTTGTGTATGGCCTCACCTCGGTGGGGCTGTTCGCGGCCCTGATAGGCGGCAACTTTACCACGGTGGCCTGCCTGAAGGGTTTGGCCAAGCGCCAGCCCCTGCTGGCCACTGCCATGGGCCTGCTGCTGTTTAGTCTGGCGGGCATCCCTCCGCTGGCAGGCTTTATGGGCAAGCTGTTGGCCTTTACCCCTGCGGTGCAGGCGGGCTGGGGGCTGCTGGCGCTGATAGGTGTTGTTTTCAGCGTTGTCGCCAGCGCCTACAGCCTGTGGCTGGTGAAGGTGATGGTGTTCGACGCCCCCACCCAAATCACCACCAAAGCCACCCCCCAAGCCACCCCTGTGGCATGGCCCATGCAGGCTATGGTGGCGGCCTGCGCCCTGCTGGTGCTGCTGGTGGGGGTGTTCCCCGCACCGCTGCAAACGCTGTTGCTGGCCGCAGGCACGGCTATTTACTAACCGCCACGCTTCGTTTACACTTTAATTGTTACATGAAAACCCTGCCCAGTAAGCAGGGTTACATCAGGAGGCTTGTTATGAGTCGCTTCGTCCGTTTCATCGTCAGCTGAGCAGCGTAGTAGCTCTCGGGGCCTCGCCCCGCTGATGATTCCACCCGCCCTGCGCAATCGCAAAGGGCCCTGAAACCTACCAGGGAGGCTTTCCATGAGTCGCGTCGTCACAGAGTAACCCGCTCGGCCGAGATCAACCATTCCCTTCAACTCCAACCCAGCGCCCTCCCTTCCGGGGGGCGTTTGGCGTTGGGGGGGAGTGTAGCATTCCATCTTTCCCCACAATAACAAAGGTTGTAAGGTAGCGAAGCATGAAAATCCTCCACCTCGCCACCACGCCTTCCACCATGGCTGAGGCCCGCGCGCTGCTGGCAGCTGGCGATACCCACACGCAGGCCGTGCTGGCCAACACCCAAACCGCTGGCCGTGGCCGTTTGGGCCGCACATGGCATACCTTTGGCGCGCCCTATTCCATGGCCTGCACCTACATTGTGCGCCAAGGCTGCGCCCATCTGCCGTTGGTGGCCAGCTTGGCGGTATTAGAAGGTATCAACGAAGCCCTCAAAGAAGAGACTGTCATCCTGAGCAACGCGAAGGACCCAGGTCTGCTCTATACACGCCATTTATCCATCAAATGGCCTAATGATATTCTTTTGCATCACCCAGAAATCCAGCAAACCCAAGCAGACCTGGGTCCTTCGCTTCCGCTCAGGATGACAGGAAAAGGAAAAAAGGTGGCCGGAATCCTCTGCGAAGGCCTCACGCTCGAGTGTTTTTTGGTGGGCATCGGCCTGAACCTGCAGGCCCCGCCCGAAATCCCCGCAGACTTCCCCGGCACCTTCCTGAACACCACGCAAACACCTGAAGACCTTGCAAAAAGTATCGGGGCTTGCCTTTTTAAAGCTTTGGCCCTATACAGGGAGCAAGGTTGGGCCGCGTTCCATCATAACTACGCCCACGCCTGTTCAATCTTCGGCCAGCACATAATCTGGCGGGGAGGGGCAGGAGATACCGAACTTACTGGGCTCGCCCGTGGCCTAACCCAACAGGGGCACCTCGAACTGGTGGCGGATGATGGCACGGTGCACATCATCCCCAGCGGCGAAATTGTGGCCCAAGGCAATGCTGCCAAGCCCACTCTCGCTCCCACCGCAAAGTAAAAGTACCGTAAGCGGTTGCCGTTTCCGAAGAAGCAGTAAGGGCTTCTTGCCTATGGCAGAGAGAAGTAAAGTAAAATGAAAACCAAACAATTAGCCGCATTGGCTTTAGGTGGTGTTGGCCATATTGGTACCAACATGATGGTGTATGAATGCAATGGCGAGTTCATCGTGGTCGACGCCGGGGTCAGCTTCCCCGACGACAGCACCCCCGGCGTGGATGTGATCATCCCCGACACCCGCTTTTTGCGCGAACACGCCAAGCAAATCAAAGCCGTATTCATCACCCACGCGCACGAAGACCACATCGGGGCCATCGGCTACTGCTGGGATGACTTCGGCGGCGCCCCTATTTACGCCAGCCCGCTGGCCGCAATGGTGGTTCAAAGTAAGCTGCAGGAACTTGGCATTAAGCCAACCCAAGGCCAGATGGTGGTGACGCAGGTGAAGGAACAGTATCAAGCTGGCCCGTTTACGGTGGAATACATCCCTGTCAGCCACTCGGTGCCGGAAAGTTTCGCGCTGGCCATTCGTACCCCCCACGGTACGGTCCTGCACACGGGCGACTACAAATTCGACGCCGCCGCGCCCTACGGCCAAATTACCGACGAAGTTCGGTTAGCCGAAGTGGGCAAGGAAGGCGTACTGGCCGTCTTTGGCGACAGCACCAACATCCTCAAGCTCGAGGACAGCGGCAGCGAAGCCCCCGTACTTGCGCACTTGCAAACGATTATCGACTCCACCAAGGGCCGCATAATTTTCGCCGCCTTTGCCAGTCACTTTGGCCGTAGCTTTGCGGTGGCGGCCTATGCGGCCAGCCAAGGCCGTAAGGTCTGCTTTTTGGGCCGTACCATTAACAAATTCATGGCCCACGCCAAGCAGTTGGGCTATTGGCCTGCGTCTCTGCAAAACATGGTGGTGGATGCCGAAGAAGTCAGTGGCCTGCCGCCCGAAAAGGTGTTCATCTTTGCCAGCGGCACGCAAGGGGAAGGGGGCAGCAGCCTCACCCGCCTCAGCCAAGGCACCGATGTCCGCGGTATTAAGCTGAAAGCAGGCGACACCGTGATTATGAGCAGCCGGATGATTCCCGGCAACGAGCGCGGGATTCTGAACGTCATTAACGGCCTGAACATGCTGGACGTGAACGTCATTTCCGAACTGAACGACCGCGAGACCCACGTGTCGGGTCACGGCAGTCGCATCGAGATTAAGCGCATGTACGACCTACTCAAGCCTCGCTACGTG
>JAIXXE010000120.1 GCA_027490875.1 Alphaproteobacteria bacterium | reverse complement strand
TGGCCGATCTGGTCGCCGGCGACACGAGCGTGGCCGGCGTGGCCCGCTCGCTGCGGCGGGCGCTCTCGGATGCGCGGATTCGAGCGATGGGGCTGGGGCCTGACCGCGTCGGCCTCGCGGCCGACTATCTCGAGCCGGGCAGCGACCGGATCGAGCCGGTATTCGACGGCGATCCGTTCAACACGGTGGCCCGTCTGGAAGCCACGCACTACATGGGCGACACCCTCCTCCGTGACACCGATGCTAACAGCATGCGGCACTCCCTCGAGGTGCGGGTGCCATTCCTGGATCTACCGCTTGTGAACTACGTGTCGGCCTTGCCGGGCTCCGTGAAGCGGGGCGGATCGTCGAAGGCTCTGCTGCGGATGGCGGGCAATCACGTGCTCAGCAAGCAGATCTCGAACAGACCCAAGACAGGCTTCACGCTCCCGATCGGCGCCTGGATGCGGGGCGAGATGCGTGAGCCATGCGAGGCGGCGATCAAGCATCTAGCGTCACAATCGTTTATCGACGCGGCCGAAGTAGGCCGCACATGGCGGTCGTTTCTCGACGACCCGCGATCGATGCATTGGTCACGGCCGCTTACACTGGTCGTGTTGGGAACGTATTTAACATGACCGCACGTTCTGATGGCCAGCGTTCTTATTTGGTTCGTCGCTGTGGGTGCAGGACAGGGCCATCTGCTAATCGGAAATAGCTGCTAGTTTTTGTTTAATGGCTGCGGCAAACCACGGCAAGTGGCGTTCATGCTTTGTGCCGTACGGGCCCATCGTCGTGAGGCAGCGAGGTATTCCTCGCGCATCTTCAGATCTTGTTGGTGAGCGGCAAGCCGTAAATTCGCCTGGCTTAGGGCGACCGCGAGTGCCGCGTTGTATGGATCCCGCGCGAAAATCGCCTCCGCGTTTTGTATCGATTCGGAGAGGATATTCACTGCCGATGGCTGCAGGGGATCCTTTTGCGCGAGTTGGTCTGCGACCATGGCCGCGCCCAAGCTTCGTCGTCCGGCCACCTCGGAAAGCGTGTCGCGGCCCAAGCCCAGGATCGCCAGCAGGCTCGCCGCGAGCAGCAGGATTCGGCCGATCGACCCGAGGTACGGCCGAGGCGAGGCATTCGGAGAAGATGGATTCGGCACGCTCGATACGCACAGCCCGGCAACAACGCACGCCATGAAGGCATTCGCTGGAAGATACATGTTCCAGTCGAATGCAGAATGCGATGCGAAGCCGACCAAGCCAGCCCAGGGGCCTGCATTGAGGATTCGGTAGTCGCGTCCCGCATCGGCGACGAACCGTTTCCAGCGGCTCCAGCACAAGGAGGCGAATCGTACAACACCGGCCAGCCCGGCAAGGCCCGTTTCAGCAAGAATCTGCGCGTAGTCGTTGTGCGCGAAATACAGGTTCGTGTGGCCAGACTGAAAACGTGGGAAAATCTGCTCGAACGACGTCAAGCCGGTGCCGAGCACGGGAGAGGCCCGAAACATCCGCACCGCGATCTGGGCCGCCAGGGCCCGGCCATCGCTGAGCACGACAGCAACTGCCTTTTGGTAGGCCGTGGGGACGAGGGGCATCACCCATTGCCAGCCGCCGAGCATAATGATCAAGAGGCTTGCGATTGCACCGGCGCTCGCAGCGGCCAACCAGCCGGCGGTCCTTCTCCATGTCGGATGAACAGCCGTCAGGAAGCACAATGTGAAGCCCGCTAGTACGAGCGCCGCCGTTCCGGCACGCGATTGGGCCATGATGGCGACGATACACAAAGCCATCCCGAACATGCTGCCAAAAACAGCTTGGCGAACCCACTGCCGAACCTTGCCGCGAGTAAGCCACAGCCATAGCGCAGCTGCGATCGGGAGCGTGAGGGCAGTACCTCCGGCGAAGTGATTGCTGTATCGATAGCTCCCGAACCCGTCCCCAACGGATCGATCTTCGGCGATGTAGCGATGGTCGGCGAGCGTCTGGACATTCGGCCAGCCGATCCCCGCCGTCTGCTCTGCGATCAGCAACGGGTTCTTCGCTCGGTCGATTGGCCCTGAGATGTCGATCACGCCGAGCAAAACCTGCGTTTGTTGAGCGCTTCCGAAACAGAGCCCCAGCCCGAGCATCAGCATGCTGGAGATGGCGAGGGCGCTGAGGAGCATCGACCGTTGCGACCGATACCGCCCGATATCCATCACCATTGCCAACGTCGCCACGGAGAGCAGCACGCGGCATGTAGCGGTGAAAGAGGCCCCAGGATTGACAGAGATGCAGCCCCACACGCCTGGTGTGGATTCATGAGCCAGTTTCCAAGCGCCTGCCGATACCGGGGCGATCGCCATAAGTAGCCGATCGGGCACGGGAAGTTGCTGCACCAGAAGTACGGTGGCGACGCAGACCGGCATCCACGTCAATCTGGCAGCAATTGGGCCGGAGGCTAGCCAGCAGCTCACGGCGAGCCATGTTGCTGCCTCGAGTCCGAATCTCGCTTCCGCACTCGAAGCTCCAAGGGCGAGCGGAGCAAGAACGCAGGCGCACGAGACCGTCGCGGCGGCGATCTTAGCCGAGCTCTGCTGTGCGGTTGGAGGCATAGCCATGACTCGGTGACTAATCACCTCTGCTCTGTGGGGCTGGCCATTAAAGGGGATTGTGACATCGTCGTAGGCTGAGTTGCCCTGTCATGCTCTGTGAACGATCGATCAAGTGACCCCTGCGGATCAAGAGGATGAGCAGTGGACTGCAGCACACAACGTTCAGGCCACGACCTGCGCATAGAGTGAAGAAGGAAAGTGCCCTGCAGTGGTTTCCAGGCCATCTTCGTTTCCTGCCGGCACGTAGCGTGGGAAGCACCGGCTTAACGCGGCTGGCGATTCATAGTGCAGCATCGACATGCTGACCATGACGCGAAAGCGCTCGTTGCAGGCAAAAAAAGCATGGAGCAGGGAGCTCTCATGCTGAAAAAACAGTGCCTGGGAAAGTAGCCTGCGATC
Source organism: Alphaproteobacteria bacterium (assembly GCA_027490875.1). Taxonomy (GTDB): domain Bacteria; phylum Pseudomonadota; class Alphaproteobacteria; order UBA2136; family UBA6156; genus JADCGN01. The sequence continues at coordinate 2,702 of JAIXXE010000120.1, read as the reverse complement.
GTAGTCGTATGGGAAGCGAATGTCGTGGAAATGTACATACGCTCCTTTTTTCAACCGGGGAAGCATTTCCAAGATGATCCGTGTCACTTCTCCTGCCGGTCCAAGCGTATGGCTCGAATCCACGAAGAACAGCGTTCGACTACCTAGTCTGTCTATCGTCTCGGGCATCAAGTCCTGAGCAGCCGTTTGCAGCAGCCGGATCTCCCCCGCGTTTGCCGCAGCCATCAAGAAACGCGTCGGATAAGGCTCGACGCACACAATATCAGGCGCGTATCTAACGTCCCTCGCTGCGATCAGGCACACTGCAGTCGACACACCACAGCCGATTTGAAAGATCTGATCAGGTTTATGCGTTCGCACGAATGCGTAAAGGCATTCAGCCTCAATCAGACCAAATCCTTTCTCCCCATTCCGGCGGCACGCTTCGTCATGGACGTCTCTCTCTGCAAGGTGAGCCGTGATGTGATCGGGGCAAATCGTCTGCAAGGCGTCGCACTGGTCCACTATTGATGTTCCTGCGATGCACGCCATCGAAAAAGGTCGCCGCCACTCCCGCTGCCGCGACAGCTTTCTTATATCGGGGATCTCGGAATAGAAATGCCGTGGAAGAACGTCAATGCCGAGTCGCTGACCAACAAGAAAAAGCTTGTGACAGAACCGCTTGCCAATGTCCTTAAATGATCGCAAGACATACATAACTATTGTTCCATGGGCCTCTGGCTATCCTGTAAGTCGCCCTGCAGAAGGCTATCCATCCAATCATCTCAAGCCTGCCTGTATCGAAGTCGCGGCCAAAACGTTCCGCCCGTTGTGAATTGACACCCGGTGTTTCGTTCAATGAACCAAAATAAGGTCATTGCAGTGATCAAAGACAAAGGCAGGCCTATGATTCGAGTAAGGACGCCGTAGATCACGGTCTTCCCGTCGCAATAGTGTGATACTACCCAATTTGTTAGGGCAAATACGGTCATGTGGGTCAAAAAAAGCGAGTATGATCGGTCACCAAGCCAAACAAGCAGTGGCGAAGCCAGCGCCTTGCGCGGCCAGCTAAATCTCATGCAAGCGGCAATCGTACCGGACCAAAAAAGCGCATAGCCACAGTGGATTCCTCGAAGCTCGTCTGTCACACAGCAACCTAGTATCACAAAAAGCCCAAGAACCGCGGCCGAGAAAACCACCCCGATTCGCGGGCGGTAAACAATAAGCCAGAGCGCGCTCGTGAAGCAGGTTGCAAATAGGAAAAACCTTTCGCAAACAACCCCAAATCCAGCAAGGATTCGAGGCAGCATTTCCGTCTCCGGTGCATACGTGAATACTGAGAGCATCGACGCAAAGGTTGCAAGCATCCACGCTGTCGATGTTCGGAGAATTGGCAGAAGCCTCGACAGCACAGCTATTGCCGGGACAATCATGTACCAAAGACACTCAATGCTTAGACTCCACCAAGCGCCATTATATAAATGTGTGCGGGCAACAAGAGTTAGGATATTTAGTTGGCAGAGCCAATCCCAGAGTTTATAGGACACGAGTTCATGGCTATACCATGTAGGCCATTTCGTGGAAATGATTTGTACAATACCTGCGAATAACCATGCGACAAGAAATGGCGGAACGAGTCGCATCGACCGTTGCTTAACGTAGCGGTAAAGATCAAGTTGCTTTCCGCAGGCCATGTATGGATACATTAGCAGGAATCCGCTTAACGCAAAAAAGCATTCTACACCAGAGGCCGTAGTAAAGTAACACAGCCGCGCCAGTGGTAATGAGAAGTCAGAAATTGCTCTCGCCGCTGCCGACGTGCAAGTGTGATGGATGACGACCAAAAGGCACGCAATCGCCCTCATGCCGTCAAGTTCAAGGAAACGCTGCGGCATTTTCGCCTCGATACGAATCGGAAATCAGGCAGTTGTGCCTTGGCGGGGTTCGTAAGGGGTTGGCCTAGGCGATCAGGGTGTTTGGCGAAGCGGAGTCGTGTAGGTGAGGTCGTCGGGTGTACTGCTAGGGCCGACAGCAGACGACAACGGCTCCGTATTGAGCAACAACGCGATGTCCTAGTGCCTCGATGAGTTGCTTTAAGGTTTGCGGAGTATTTGTGATACCGTTTCGCGATGACGCGTGAAGCTCCATGATCATAAGCGGGCAGTTTCTCAAGGCGTCGGGCTCATTTAGCAGCAAGTCTACCTCTGCGCCCTCGATGTCAGTTATCAGTTGAAAGGGTCTTTGGCAGATTGGTGCGATCAGGGAATGAAGCGTTATTGAGGGAACTGAGACGACGCTGTCGGCGGGGTCGGTCGCAAGGCGAGATACTAGGTTGTTGCCGGAAAGGCTGAAAGGAACATGCGTGGCTCCGTATGCCAGGGCCGCGTTTTCAACGCGTACAGATAGGTGGCTGGCATTTTTTTTGAGGTTGCGATTTAGTGCGGGTATCAGGGCGGGGTTGGCTTCCACGCATACAAGGGTACCGCCGGCGGAGAGGCGGCTTGCAACGACACTGCTTACCGCACCTATGCTGCTACCGATTTCGACTACGGGTAGGTTGGAGTCAAGGAATTCCCGTACGAAGCGATACTCTGCGGACTCATACATTCCGAAATACAAAGCTGCTTTGTGTGATTGCGGTATGCCGGTATCACGAACATCAATTGATATTCCATGAAAAGGAATCACGTCGTTATAAACAGCGCCTACTGCTTTGCCGACGA
>JAIXXE010000094.1 GCA_027490875.1 Alphaproteobacteria bacterium | reverse complement strand
GTGGCGGGATTGGTGAACTTAGTTCCAAAGCCTGAACCGCTCCACGGATAAGCTGTGATAAAGGGCGAAGTACCGTGCGCCACTGCGATGGATTGGGTTGCTGCTGCGCCTGTTTGATATAAATAATTAGCCATCCACTTTGTTGCGGTAACCTTAATAGCCATAAGCGTTTGGTTAGCAGGGACAAGAATAGTACCTGTCGCGCCATTACCAAACACCAGAGTGTCGCTAGTAATGGCTACGCTGACAGGAAATCCGCCGTTCTCAGCCGTAAACAGCACAACAGTACCAATCTGGAATGCAACGCTGGCGTTTGCAGGAATTGTGTAAGTGGACGTTGCAGTATCCGACGCAGGGTGGAAAATCTGCTTGCCAGCATCACCCAGAACGAGCGTGTAGTTACCTGCCTGTATGTTCTGCGGATACTGCACCACGCTGCTAGGCGCAGCCGCCGATGTCCATGACGTGCCATTACTTGTTAAGATGTTACCCAAGGTGCCCGGAGCTACGGACGACACCGCCGAAGTTCCATTACCAACGAGTACAGCGTTAGCCGTCAGCGTTGTTGCTCCGGTGCCGCCCTCCGCGACAGTAACTGTACCAGCCGTCATTGCTGACGTGCCGTTTCCTTTAACAACACCCGTAAGCGTTGTTGCCCCGGTGCCGCCACGAGGAACAGTGAGCGTACCTGTAGTCTGCGTGTTGATATCTATGACGCCACCCGCGCCACCAGCTTGCGCGAACACATCCCAAGTCGTGCCGCTGTAAACCAGTTGCACGCTGACGCTGGAAATGTTGCAAATTAGATCGGTCGCCGTTCCCTCAATAGTCGAGCCATTACGCCCGACTGTCAGGTTATTTGTGGCCCACGATCCAGCGCTATCGGTAACAATAACTTGATCGCCGACAGCCGGAGTGGCGGGGAGCGTAACCGTAAAGGATCCGCCACTAGTGTTGGTCTGCACCCCGTCATTAACAGCAGCGGAATAGTTAGAAGTTTTTACCGCTGTGTAAGAGATGCCGCCCGCTGGTATAAAAGCCCACGATGCTGTCGTGCCATCAGTGGTAACGTACTTGCCGGCATTGCCAGCTTGGCCCGGAAGAGCCGAAGAGAATGCCGTGCCAACGACATATGCCGTTGTCGCAATCTGCGTCGTGTTCGTGCCAGCAGTCGCTGTCGGCGCGGTTGGCGTTCCAGTCAGAGCAGGACTAGCCGAAAGCGCAATCGTCGTCCCAGTACCGCTGGTGGTGTAAGACGCACCCCAAGCAGTGCCAGTCGAATAAGCAATGCCTACGCCCGGGAACGTGTCGGGGCCCGTACCAGAGATTGTGATCGAGCCTGTGCCGTTCGCGATGCTGATACCAGTGCCAGCCGTCAGCGTCGATTTAACCAGCGTGTTGCCGGTGGGGTTACCGATCAGCAGCGGGCCGGTCGTGTAGCTCGTCTGCCGAGTGCCGCCCTGCGCAACGCTGAGCGCGGTCGTCAGGCCGGTGAGCGATGTAATGTCGGCGTTAGCACCGGATGCTGCCGCACCAAGGGCAGCGCGTGCCACGGAGGGATTAATTGCTGTGAAGACGCCAATACCAAGGGATGTTCCCCCAAGGTTAACTAGAGCGGTTCCAGCGCTTGTCGCACCCGTGCCCCCCTGAGATACGGCAACCGGCGAGCTAAGGTTATTCGTGTCGGCCTCAACGACGTTCGTGCCATCACAGTACATGATGGCAGCGCCGTTCTGCACAACAGCTACACCCGTGCCACCAGATGTCTTAACCGTGAGCGTGTAGCTTCCAGTCGTAGTGTTCCGGATCCAGTATTGCTGGATTGTGTTCGGAACAATGATCTGCATGTTTGCAGTCAGGACGCCGCTGAACTGGTAAGCAATACGGTTCAGGTCTGTGCCAGATAGCGTATAAGGGCTGGGCTGGCCGGTAAGGCTGATCGACACATAGTCAAAGGCAAAGGTAGCACTCTGCCCATAGCCAATCGTGTAGAATCCAATGCCGTCAGTAATGATGCGCGCACTGTCACCGGGATTGAATACTAAATTAGCCTGACCGTTGATCAGCTCGCCACCCGCAGGCTGAATCGTGAGTCCGCCAGTACCTGAGTTTCGTGCGTCAAAGAACCAGTCATTGCCAGCTGTCGCAGCAGATGGCATCGTGAACGTACCAGCACCGCCATTCCAGATGATTACGCGAGCGCGGTCAACGGATGTGAGCGTATAGTCAGCCGACAGCAGTGTCGTGGGAGCAGACTGATTTAGCGTCGTCGTGATTGCCTTGAGGCCAGCGCCAGCCAGCGCGCTTGCAGATGCGGATGATGTGCCAGCACCATACTGAATTGGACGCCACGTACCGTTAACAGTTGTGTTACCCGTGAGATAAATCTGCCAAGCCTGACCAGCTGTAATCGTCTGAATCGTATTACCGCTGTTATCTGCGACCGTGAAGGAGGACGCGCCTACATTAAAGAACAGCGCGGTCTGGCCAACACTCGCCTGCGTTGCGTCAGGCATACGGATCGTGAGGCCAGCGCCAGAAGGTGTAACATCCATGATGGACGCAACCACATTGCTGTTGGTTGCAAGCTCAGTTGGCCACGTTAGCGTGACGTTCGCTGTCAGAGCTACTGCGCGATAGCTTACATCAGCCGGATAGACGACTGTGCCACCAAAAGTATTTGTAAAACTGGGCACTATTAGTCCTCCCTGCGGATGATGCCGCGATCAACAATCTGGCGAATATCCTCACCATTAAGTGCCGCGACGGCACGGTCATAGAAACCCTGCCAAATTGGAATGATCTCTTCGTTTTTTAGGAATGGAGCAGCTTCCATAAGAGATGCGTAGAGCAACGCGCTGGGCGCATATTCCGTAAACCAGTTGGTCTGAACGTCATCGCCAAGAAGCGGCGGTAGCTCATAATAAATTAGTTCGTAAGGAAAGTCATCAGACGGCGTAGGCGCAAAGAACCAATGCTGATAGTCATAGTCGGCATAGAATCTCGGCGTACCAGTGGCAGTCTGGTTTGGCCAATACTGCCGCATATATTCGTAAGAACGCGGGAATATCTCCTGCGTCGTGTTGTAGCCAGTTCCGGTTCCAACCCGCATACTGACGGTTTCGCGCCAGCGGTCAGGTTTTGGATACGTCGCCTGCCCCTGAGTCATCGTAGAGTTCACGACAGTGACTAGCCCTTGGATCTTGAGCTCTCTTGCGAGACGACGTTCAGCAAGCCCCACAAGACTTGGGAGCTGCACATAAACCGAAGGGTCGGTAGCCAGCGTAGCTCCACGCTCCAGATAATTCCGGAGGTCGTCGAGCAAGCTGGTATACGTCATCGCGGTGGCCATGAGATGATCCTTACATCAATTCTAAAACAGCCGCAACTAAAGCTGCAACAGCAGCAATCGCCACTGTCAACCTTCCCTTGACGTTCATAATCTTAGCCATAAGCGTCAGCTTCGGTGCGTCTTCCATCGGCAGGATCTTGCCTACGGCTTTGTTGACAATTGCCTTCTCGGCTTCTTTTCGGATAAGTTTCTTAAGATTAAGCATAACTATTCTCCTTACAACCAAGCAGCGTACTTCTTGGTCTTCAGTTTGCGGTCATCGAGGCCGTGTGTCCCCCCGTTGATCCGCTTCGTTAACGCCAGAATGGCAGCATCATTGATGCCTTGGTCACAGATTGACCATAGCTTATTTTTGTCAAAGAACCAAAGGGCACTTTCAAAGGCAAGTTCTGTTGCAACAAGGTCAGGATTCGTCATCACGTCAGGGCGGTTCACGTACTTAGCAAACTCAGAATAGTTAAATTTTCCAGTGAGTTGTAAGGCCCCGCGCCCGCGAAAAGCGAAACCCTCGCCGGACGCTTCGTCGCCATTACCCATGCGGTTGCCATAGACGCGGTTAGCAATTTTTGCAGGCTTGCGCTCGTAGGCACGCGCCAGTGCATCGGTCGGAAAGTACTTGCGGAATATGCTGCGCAGACCCTTCGCGCCGTAGTTCAGGTTCTCGCTGAACGCCTTGAAGTTGCCCGACTCATGCGCCGTTTGAGCAAAGAAATGCGCAGCCCGATCAGGTGATAGTTTATAAAAAGCCGCAGCCGCCTTAAATGTACCCGGACCGAACGCACCATCTGCGGTAACTCCAATTTTTTTCTGCAGTTCTATAAGGCTCATTGTCCAGCCCTCCGCCAATCAGGAAAGTCGTTTTCGTCAACCACGCCGTCGCCGTTAGCGTCATAGCGCAAGTCGTTGCGGTACTTCTCCCAAGGCTCCATGTCGTCATCATCGTCATCTTCAGGCTCGTCAACGGGGGTTTCGACATGCACCGTTGTCAGTTCGAGCGGAGCTTCTGGTTCAGGCGCTTCTGGCTCAGGCTCTTTGTCCCGCGCATTGGCGTTGAGGCTCAGGCCACCAAGTAACCCTACAAACGCACCGATGATGGTCTGGAAGGCGGGGTTGACCATCTCAAGGATGGCGGTGCTTTCTATAACGTCATTAGGCATAAACAGGCCAACGGCTAGTGTCAGCACAACGACAAGGATAACTGCCGCCAGCGTGACGATGGCCACGCGCACAACAAACTCAACGGTGTCGTTGACACCTTCACCCTTGCTCTCAAAACTATTTAGGAAGCTCATCTTCTTCTCCTTCAATCTTTTCTGGCGGATTTTTCTTCATCCCGCCGCTGCCTTGTCCGGCCATAAGCCCTGCCAATGCCCCCACGATAAACGTCGCTATTGGGTTGATCAGCTTAAAAAACTCAGCGTCATTCGGGGACTGTCCCTCCATCGGCTGAGATACGAACACCAGCGAGTATAGCACGGTCGC
>JAIXXE010000178.1 GCA_027490875.1 Alphaproteobacteria bacterium | reverse complement strand
GCAGTGGCGCAGGTAAGCCCGTGCTTCACCTTCCCGAGCTGGGATGCCTTCCGCCTGCCCTTGCCGGGTGCCAAATTTACCTTGCGTTACGGCCCCCCCTTGGCCAAGGGCGCCAGTGCTGCCGAACTCAGCGCCGCCCTTAATGCATTGCTGGACAAAACCAGCCCCATCGCGTAAACAGATTCAGAAAATCCTCATGCCTCTTACCCTGTACCGTCTGTTGAAGTGGCTGTTGGCTCCCGTCATTTTTTTGGTCATGCTGGTTCGCATCTGGCGTGGCCGCGAAGACCGCGCCCTCTTTCATGAACGCTTGGGGCAGCCCGATGTAGCACGCCCGGCCGGGCCGTTGGTATGGGTGCACGGGGCCAGTGTGGGCGAAGTCGTCAGCCACTTGCCGGTGCTGCACCAGCTCCGGGCTGCCCAGCCTGGGCTTAACCTGCTGCTCACGACGGGGACGTCGACAGGCCGCCGCATGCTGGAAAAGCGGCTGCCGCAGTTGCCGGGGACTGGTGCGACCATCGTGCAATACGCGCCCATTGATACCAGCCACGCGGTGGTAGGGTTTTTTAAGCATTGGCGACCAGACGTGAGCGTGTTTGTGGAAAGCGATTTTTGGCCCGAGTTGCTGAGCAGAGCACCAAAGCCGGTGCTGCTGAATGGCCGAGTTTCTGATCGCAGCTGGCCGCGTTACCAAGCCTTGCGTTGGTTCTTTCAGCCGCTGTTGGCACGATTTGTGGTGGTACTGGCCCAACGCGACGAAGACGCCAAACGCCTTAAGGCTTTGGGGGCAAAGACTGTTGAAGTGGGTGGAAACCTTAAGTTTGATGCCCTGCCATTGCCGCTTGATGAAACCGCACAGGATAAAATGCGGGTGGCCTTACAGGGGCGGCCCGTGCTGGTGGCCGCCAGCACGCATACCGGCGAGGAAGAACGGGTTGCGCAGCTCCATACCCAATTGGTTGAGGCCGTGCCCGACCTGCTGACTGTGATGGTGCCACGTCATCCCCATCGGGGCACCCAGGCCGCCAATGCGGCGCTGCGCTTTACCAAGGCGGTTAAACGACGGGGTTTGGGCGAGATGCCAACCTTGGGCGGGCCGCGCCATACGGAAATCTACGTAGCCGATACGTTAGGCGAGCTAGGGCTATGGTACCAGCTGGCCACCTGTGCGCTGATTGGTGGTAGCCTGGAGAAGGTTGGGGGCCATAACCCGCTGGAACCGCTTAAACTAGGGGTGCCGACTGTCTGCGGCCCCCATATGTTTAACTTTATGGATATGCTCCCCGGCCTGTTGCAAGCAGGGTTGTTGGTGCAGGAAAAAAACGATGCGGCGCTGTTGGCAACCCTCAAGCGCTGGCTGACCGACCCCGCCGCCCGCGCCGCCCAAAGCAAGGCCCTGCAAGAGGGGATGCCAACCTTTGGTGGCAGCAGCCACCTGGCAGCAACCACCGTGCTAAAGTTGCTGGATTAGTTTACACCACCGGCCCGCTCGTTTGTTAGATTCTCTCGCTTAGGCTCGGCTGTATTTCCCTAATGTCTGGTAACCGTGGTGGCCTGTTGTGCCTTCCATCGCAATACCAGTATGACACTTCCAACTTCCCGCAAACATGGCGCTGGAATAGCTAAACCAAAGCAATTCTTCGATTGGTAACCCTAAAACCCAAGAACCAGAAAGGTTGATGAGATGCCATTGATCATGAAAAAACGTGGGGTTAACCACAAGAGCCAACCAATAGCCCGGTAGCGCAGTCCCCATCGCAACGAGCCCTGTTATCAGCATCAGTTTCATTAAGTCTGGGCGTCTTATTATAATACAAATACTTAAGAATGAGCATGCCACAAGCGCCGCATAGAATGAGTGCACTCCCATCATCCAAAGCCCATAAAATAAGACTAAACTTATAATAAATCCAAGCGCTTCGTGAGAGAGCGATGCGCGGTAACTGGCTGGCTGCTTGGCATAATGCGACCCCATAACCAACTGACCGATGACCCCACTGGCACCGGCTGAAAAGAAGCCAAAGATAAAACTTTCGATTTTGATATACGCGTTGCCTAATATACTCACCGGTTGGTACCAATCCTGAAAGAAAACAACCTCTACAAAAGGTGCCATGACCATGCCACTGAGGCTCAAGAAGAGCATTTCTTTTCTTAGAATAGGCCGGCTGTACCAGCACACAAGCCATAGGACCGCGAACCAACACGCTAGAATCAGGTAGACGTACTCTGACCAGTTTAACATCTACAATGTATACTACGCCAGTGTAACAACATTCCTGACAACGCATAACCTTGCATTTTATTTAACATTAGGGCCTACTAGAACCTAACAAACAGCCAAGAACCAGAACAACAACCTGCCCCGGCCCATGCGTGCTCCCTCTTTTTGGTGGCAACCCCACCTAACCCCTGCGGCAGCGGCCCTGCTGCCCTTGGCTTGGGCCTATGGCAAGGTGGCAGCGGCGCACGGGGCTTGGCGCGCCAAACGGGCCTATTATGCTGGGGTGCCCGTCATTTCGGTGGGGAATATCACCGTGGGCGGCGCAGGCAAAACCCCACTGGTGCAAGCCTTGGCAAGCCATTACGCCAACCAAGGGGCCATGGTGGCGGTGGTGCTGCGTGGCTATGGCGGCGCCGAAAACCATCTGCCCTTGCAAGTTACCTTTCAGCATACCGCCCAACAGGTTGGCGATGAGGCTGCCGCGCTGTTTCTGGCGCTGCCGCAGCAGGTTCAGGTGTGGGTTGGGCGGCATCGGCCCAGTGTGGTGCGGCGGGCCGAGCAGGCGGGCGCGGGGCTGATTATCCTCGATGACGGCTTCCAGCGCCGCGATGTGGCGCGCAATGCCGATGTGCTGGTGCTGAATGGCCAACCCCCGGCCGGGCTTAGCGAACCTGCCCCGTTTGGGAATAGCCTATGCCTACCGGCTGGGCCGCTGCGCGAACCCTTGGCGGGCCGCAGCCGTGCCGATTGGGCGGTGATCATGAATGAGCGCCCCCCACCAGCGGGCCAAGCGCTGCCCTTCTATGGCCTGATTGGCTACCGCCTTCATGTTTTGCCTACCCCCGCCAGCTTGGCGCCGCTGTGGGGCAAGCCGTTGGTGGCCTTTGCCGGGTTGGCCCACCCCGAAAAGTTTTTTAATAGCCTGCGCGCAGCCAATCTGCAACTTGCCGCCACAGTCCCCCTGCCCGACCACACCCCCTACCGCCCCACCCAATTGCAGATGTTGCAAGCGCTGGCCGTGGAGCATCAGGCGGTTTTGGTCACCACCAGCAAGGATGCCGTCAAGCTTCCATCAGGCTTTGCCCATACGGTGGAAACCACCCTTGAAGGGGCTGATTGGCAAACCCTGTTGGCGAGCCTTGACCAAAAGCTAAACCTTGCCCCAGATGCCTAGGCCGATGAAGCGCTGCGTGACTGTTGGCACAATGCCCTTGTCACCCTTTTAATAACGCCCTAAACTGCTGGTATGTTCAAAACAGTTATGGCGGGATTGCTGGCACTGACGGTGCTGGCCCTTACCTTTAACCTGTTTGTGTATGGGGGCGCTGGGCTGATGACACTCCACCCCTATGTCTATTATTCTGTGGCGGCCCTGGCCCTCATCATTCCGGTGTTCTGGGCGACTGGTCACCTCTGTATGGGGCTGATTATGGGGCTGTCGGGCGGTGGCTTGAAGGAAGGCCTGAAGCTTGGGCTGATGCTTGGGCTTGGCATGGCATTGGGGCGCTGCTGGCTGAACATTGCCGCAGTGGGTGCAGGCATTTTATTGGCTCAGGGCCCCTTGCTATGGGGTTGCTTGGCACTGGTTGTTGCAGCCTTTTGTTATGCGCTTAACTGGGCAATTCACTACTTTTGGCACCAACACGAGTTCCCCGGGCATAAAACACCTGGTTAACGACCTATGGCAGCCAAAATTGGGGGTCGATGGCGACTGCGCCGATGTACAGCCCCCAGTGCAGGTGCGGCCCGCTGGAACGCCCCGTATTGCCGACCGTACCCAGCTGTTGCCCAGCCTTTATAACCTGCCCAGGCCTCACCTGCATGGTATGAAGGTGGGCGTACACGCTGGTCAGGTTCGCGCCATGGTCCAGCATCACCATGTTACCATTCATGAAGGTATCACGCGCCAAACGCACCACCCCATCGGTGGGGGCGACCACGGGTGTGCCCGTGGGGGCGGCGTAATCAACCCCTTTGTGCCAGCTGCGCTCTTGGCCATCAAACAGCCGCGCGCTGCCAAACACGCCGCTGACGCGGCCAGGGCTGGGGCGCTGAAAGGTCTGTAGAAACCCCAAGCCCCCTGCTCTGTCGCCCCGTGTAGCGGCGGCGCTAGCCTTGGCACGGGCGGCGCGAATGGCTGCGTTATCAGCCTGCATCTGGCGTTGGGCAACTGGGTCGGGTTCTATTTTAGCACGAGGCACGCCTTTCACGTTCTGTGTAAGATACGTGCGGCTGGTAATGTTCATGGGTTGGCGGGCGCACGGCGCGGCAGGGGTACAGATTTCCAGCCACCGCAGCGGGGCTTCCTTGCGGTCAAAACCGATCAGCGCGAAGCTGCCTTGCGCACTGTTAACCACTGGAATGGGCTGGCCACCCAACCGCACCGTGCTGCCGCTGGTAAGCCGCAGCAGCTTAAAGCCCCCTTGCTGCAATACGTGGGTGTGCGCAACAACGTCTGCAGGGGCACCTTCCGCCATTGGCTTGCCAACCAGCCCAGCCGTAATCATTGCCGCCACCAACAGCGCCGAGGGTACTTTTAAACGACCATTCATGGCGCGTACTCTGGCTTGCCTTGGTTAATCCTGCAAGATCGCCGCCCGCCGGCTGCTGGCAAACTGTAATTCAATGGGCCCAGCGGGGGTGCTGGCATTCACCATCACGCCGTTGCGCCACCCTAAAATATAACCACGTTGCAGCGGGGCTTCGGGGTGATGTGCGGCTAAGACGCGCTGCAAGGCTTGCAAGCGTTCGCGCTGCTGCTGCAAAACTGCGGGGCCATAGTGGTAGAGGCGCCGCCTTGCCTCCCCAACCCGTTGGCTGGCCTGGAGCAGTAGCCGTTCTGGGTCGGGCAGCAGGCGACGGGCGCCACGGAGGCGCTCGCGCTGACTTACCAGGCGTTGCGTCATCGCCCGCTGCAGGCGGGTTTGAGTTTCCTTAAAACTGGCCAACAGCGCCGCGCGGACTGGCACCGCCACCTCGGCAGCGGCCGTGGGGGTGGCCGCCCTTACATCGGCGGCAAAATCGCATAGGGTTACGTCG
>JAIXXE010000013.1 GCA_027490875.1 Alphaproteobacteria bacterium | reverse complement strand
GTGCGCGTGATGCCATGCTTACACTAACCGCTCTAACCCTCCACCAGCCTCCCCTTCCTGCTACGTGGGCCGAAGTTCAGCAGATCGCAAAAGCCATTCAGGAGAATGTTAAATAGTTACAAAGCCAACAGACCGTTGCGGTTACACAACTATCACGCAGTTTACAAACGATTAAATTTAAATAGACACAAAGAATCAAGGAGGTTGTTTAAATCGTCTGATGCAAAAAGCCCCCATACGGGGGCTAATCATTTGAATAATATACTATTGTGCCATTTCATTCGCCATTCGGCTAAGAACCTTGAGGATACCGGTACGGATAAAGAACACGCCTGCCAAAACAACCAACGGTGTGAGGTCGAGCCCGCCCAAGAGGGGAATATAAGGCCGTACCCGTTCAAAGACGGGTTCCGTGAGGTTGCGGAGAATCCGCACCAGCGGGTTGAGTGGGTCTGGGTTTGTCCAGGAGAGAATCACCGCCGCGAGGATAACAAAGGTGTAAATCAGCAGCAGGTAGTCGAGTAAAGTAACAGCAGAGTAAAGCGGATAACCGATAGCGTACATAGGTGCCCCTTTCTTTCATCATTAAGATACCATAGACTAACACAATTCAAGGAAGATTTGCCAATGAAACATGCACTGTTGCTCGCTTTAGCTACTCCCAGCCTCGCGTTTGCCGCCCCAGGGCTCGTCCCCGGGACGGTGGCTTGCCTGACGTTGCAAGACGCCAAGAGTTACCAGAACTATCAATCAAACGCGCCATCCTTTGCCGAAGACCTGCTGGCCCGCGCTGATTGCTACGCCATTAAAGAAGCGACCAACGCCGTACCATTGGGTAAACCAGAACAAGGTTTTCAAGCCTTTAAGCTGCTTTCTGGCCACCGCGTATGGTTGCCAATGGCCCAGTAGGTTGTTCAACCGATGGCCGCAGCCTATACTAGAGGTATGAAGACATTCTGGCTGGGCCTTGGGTTTATAGTGGTGGCGGGGGTCGCGGTAGCTCAAAAGGCTGCAGAAACACCTGCCAAACCTACCACCCCCAAACCCGACCCAACCATGAACTATCAGCCGCTCATCGATGCCCTTCGGCGTGGCTCGTCGGTCGAAGTTCAAGGGCAGTTCAGCCATTTGGGGCTCAACCCGCGCGAGATACCAACCTTTAGCAACCTCTATAATCTTGGCTGTCGCAGCGATTCGAATGGTGAACCTGAGAGTGTCATGTGCGCACCTTTTATATGGGCACAGACAGCGACCTATTCCTATTGGGAACCAGCCGCGATTGTGGAGGTAAGTTGTCAGAAAGGCTTTAGTTATCTGAGCCCTAACCTGCTGGGGCCAACCAGTACCGATTCGCTGGAACTTTCCAATGAATGCGGCGAAGGCCCCAACTGGTTCTTTAATGTCCGTGTTTGGACATCCAGCCCCAAACCCTCGGGCGACCGCGCGATTATTCATGGCTCTGGTTTTTGGGCGGTCAGTGGGGGGGGGCTTTGCAGTGCCAGAGGTACTACTGGTAATGACAAGTACCCTTTTGGTTATGGGGCCAAATATGACCAAATACGTGGAATTATGGAAAGCGCACCTGACGGGCCCGCCGGCAGCTTTACGGCCTATATTTCCGACCGTGACCCAACCTGGCGTGGTGACAAAAATACGAAGACTGCTACGCTGAGGTCTCCCCCCCCCAACCAAGTCTGCAAGCAAGGCGTCCCCGATGTGGCAGCCTGCTGGGGCGATGAACGTCAGGCCACAGGGTGGGTTACCCACCCCAACCGTGCCGTCGCGGCGGCTTTGGTTAGCCTGCGCGGGCTCCGCAAAGCGCAAAGCATGAACCGTACAGCCACGGAACGAAATGGCGGCCTGCGGATGAGCATGGACTACCCCTTTGTGAAGGCGCCATCGGACTACGCCGAAAGCATGGGAACGATCGGGAAGCAGAAGTCTCAACATCGTGGTTCGGATTGCTTCGTGCCGGGAGAATCCAGCCCCGGCCCTTGGTGGGCGACCACCGGCCGGCGAGGTCAACCCGACATTGCCTTGCAAAACCCTAACCCAACGCTTGCCAGCAATGCCGATGCCGGGACCTATATCTTTAGTTACTGGGTCAAAACTGGCTGTCGGGTTTATAACCGTCAGATAGGTTCCTGCAAAGACGAATTTTTCTACTAACAATGTTTCACGCGTAACACTCTGGCAGAACTGTATCATGAGAACAACAATCATTGCCATTACCGCAACAGCAGTTATGGGTTCAGTGCTGACGCAAGTGCACGCTCAACCCATTCAGGGCCAAACCCAGAGTCAGTATAAAACCTGTGTCGATTACTTCGCGCTCGGTGGCAGCCGCTGCCAGGGGCGCGGCACCGCGACTGTTGTAACGCCCACCTTGCCTCCCGTCATCGCGGCAGACCCTCAGCAAGACCCTGTTCAGGAGTTTCTGGATAACCATGGCAAGCCCCCACGGGAGTTTGCCGAGTTCTACGTGAACCCAACGCCGCAGAATGCCCTGCGGTGGGTCTCTGCCTTTCAGGCCCAGAAGGCTCGTGCTGACGCCTTGGCGGTCGCCTGGCGCGAGGCTGAGCAAGCGATGGCGCCCGCTGCAACCGCACCGACGGGCCGCCCAAGTCAGTCAAAAGTGGTACAAGAGCCACAGATGAAAATGCCCCCCGCTGCCACCCCCACAAGCAGCCTACGCTTTGGGGCCTATGCCCCCGCAACAACCCGAAAACCCGAACTTCTGTACTATTTTAGTGCCAGCTGCCCCTTTTGCGCCCGTCTGAAACCAGATTTACAGGCGTTGACCCAGACTCTTTCCGATAAGTTAGTATTTACCTGCGTCGATGTTACGCCACTTTCCCAGCGTCAGTCACCCGTACCCGCCAACCGCGATGGCCTCCCCTGCGACTGGCGCACCCCTAACCCCGGCGAACTGGAGCGGCTGGAGATTCGGCAGACCCCCACGCTGCTGGTGAGTCGTGGAGCCGTACCGCCCGAGCGCCTCAGCGGCCCCCTGCTCGGCCCGCAAGTAAAGGCCTGGCTTGCTGGAATGGGCCTGTAGATGGGGTTTACCTTGCTGTCAGGTTTCCTCCTGCCAGTCACGATAGGCTCTTGCCAGATGCCACAACCTCAACAAGAATGCTTTAATCATGGTTGAACTAGCCCAAGGGTCCGAAAATCTTTCACTCCATAAGCCTGAAGAGGTCGGGCTGGCGCGTTCACGCCTCATTTGGGTGATGAAGCCGTTTGGCCTGCTGGGGTTGGTGTTGTGGGTCTTGCATCCTTCGATTGCCGACCGCAGCGAACTCGGTGCGATGCTGTTATTGGGCTTTTTATTCGGGGCGGCCTATGGCTTATTGCTCTACGGCCCTCGCTTGGGCCATTACATGACCCTTAAACCCTTGGAACCACGCCAGCAAACCAACCGCGTCCCCACCGAATACTACTGGGGCGAAGTAGCCCAAGTGATGTATGATAACAACGGTCGCTAAAGCATTGAAATATTTGTTATGATCAGCAATGGCCAACTCTTTTTACCTAGCGAGCTGATGAGCCGCCATTGCCTTGGCGTGGCGGCCACCGGTTCAGGTAAAAGTAACTTTCTGAACCTGATTCTTAAGCAGCAAATGATGCGTGGCGGTGGGGTCATTCACATCGACGGTAAAAACAACAAGGACGCGATCCGGGAGTTCCTCACGCTCGCCAAGATGCACCACCGTTGGCAGGACGTGCGAATCATTAACATTGATGATGCAGCCCATTCCAATACTTACAATCCGTTACTGCGCGGCGACGCCGAGGAAATTACCACCCGCTTGATGTTGTTGATGGGCTCGGGCGGCAAAGAGACCTATTTCCGCAGCCAAGCCGGTAAGGCTGTTGGGGCGATTGTTGGGTTACTAAAGGATATGGGCCTACCCTTTACCTTTAGCGATCTGAACGCCGTGTTCAGCAGCGAGAGCCTGCTTCGGTATCTGCTGAAGGAAGGCCCCAAGGAGAGCGAAAGCTATTCCAAGTTCCGGATTTTCTTCGATCAATTGCATGAGGATGACAAACGCACGGGCATGCGCGTGCTCAACAGCAAGGTCTTTCAGCACACCTTTGGCGACTTAACCGGTAAAATTGCCAGCTACGATCGTGGCGAGGCCGGCAAGGTGCTTAATGCCTACAACCCCGAAGTTGATCTGTTGCAGGCCATTAAGGAAAACCAGCTTGTTTACATTGGCTTGCCCATGCTTGCGAAGGCAGAAGTGGCCACTGATTTTGCCAAGATTCTGCTTTCAGACCTACGTACTGCCGTCGGTCAGCTGCAAAACATCGCCCCGGAAGAACGGCCAAACCCAACCTTTCTGGTGCTGATGGATGAGTTTAGCAGCTATGCAATGTCGACCTTGGCACCACTGTTTGAACAAGCCCGCAGCGCCAATATCAGCCTCTTTCCGTTCATTCAGACCATCAGTTCGCTTTCCGATAAGGACCGTGGCCTAAGCATGGACTTTGCCTATAAAATTTTGGGGAATACCTACAGCAAAATCAGTTTTGGCTTAAAAGACCCTGAAAGTGCTGAAACCATGAGCAAGATGGCCGGACAAGCGCTTAAAGAGTTTGTCAGCCAGAGCTACAGCGAAAACATCGGGTTTGCCAGCGGCAACCAGGATGCCAGCATGTTGCTGACCAGCGACCGAGGCCGCGGCTATAGCAAGAGCACCCGCGTGGAGTACGACGCAGTGGCGCGCCCAGAAGATTTTACCAACCTGAAGACCGGCGAGGCCATCTATATGGGCCCCATGGGCGTGCTACGCCTTAAAATCCCTTTCGTCGAGCTCCGCAAAGGGGGTGAAGAGCTGGACTTCCCAAGGTTTAGAATGCCACTGGTCAACGGGGTCGGTCTCGCCGATATGTACAACCGTTTGGCGACAGGCAATGAACGGAGAGGATAAGCCCTTATGATTGAAAGCATTGCCGCGATTTATGTAAACTTTATCGAACCATTGATGCGGGTTTTACTGATTGGACTTGTTGTAGTTTTAATACTCGGTATTATTAACTTCATACGCGATCCAAAAGCTAAAGAAAACTTCATTAAAACAATTATTACAATCGTATTTAAAGCGTTAAAGTGGCTGCTGATTGGGTTCGGGGTCATGCTGAAAGGATTGATCGATATGTTGCATAAAGCCATCAAGGTTATTTTTGCAGCATTTCGTGACTTCTTCAACTCAAAAATTTGATTGCAGCACCCTAAAACTCTGTTACCATGGCGTCATAACCGAAAGGGGTTGGTCGATGCCTGTCGATAGCAAAAACAAACAAATAACCATTACGCGGGCCGTGAATGCACGCTGGATGCTTACGACTTTAGCAGGTGTGGCATTCCTGACTGGCTGCCAATCCATGCTAGGGCGTGCGCCCGGCCAGTCCCGCATGGCCTACCAGCAACAGCAAGACTATGCCGATGAAGCCTATGGCTACGCCGACCCAGTCGTCGCTGCGCCAGCGCCACGGGTTCGCCAGCCTCAGCCCGTGGTAAGTCAAAGGCCCGATTATGCCTATCAGCAGGCCCCATTGTACAATGCTCAGACGCAGGCGATGGAGGCCGAACACCAGGAGCTTAAGAGACGTCTTGACCGTGCCGAGCAGGCCCTGCTGCGTCTCGACCGCCGCATGCAGCTGGTTGAACGTAACGAATTAGGCCGGATGGGCAGCGTGATGAACCCCGAACTGTCAACCACGCAGGCCGCCAGTCTCGGTCAGCCGCAATTGGTACAAACCGTACGACAGGCCCTGCAAACACCAACCTGGCAGAATGAACCTGAAGCCGCTTCGGCCATGGTAGCCGATACGGCAGCGGCACAGCCGGTCTATGCCGAAGGCTTTATGCCCGTCAGTGGCGCCTTACCCGACTCCACCATTCGCAGTACGCTCCAGGCGTCGCCCAACCGGTTGCCATCGCTGGCCGATGCCCAAACGGCAGCGACAGGGCGGATTCCGCAAAGCAATAACGATCTGGCCATCTGGACAGTGCGTTACGAGCCCGACAAAGTCTGGCCCGACCGCGACCAGCTGCCAGCCAGCCGTACCGTGGTGGAGATGCTGCGGAAGTCTGATACTATCAGCTTGGTAGCGCGGGGTGCCAAGCCAAACAGCCCCGCGTTTCAAGAGCGGGTGCGGGCGCTGTCGCGGTATCTTGCCAAGGTAGCGGCCCTGGAAACCGTGCCCATCAGCACGCTGGTTGCGCCACAGCTGGATGGCGACACCATCGAGATTTTGGCCACTCCTTAAGGGGGTTTTATCTATAAAGCGAACAATGCTGCGATAAGTGGCGTTATTTGATGTTATAAGCCTTGTCAGAAGTAAACAAATACCTAGATTAAAAATGCGGGACATCATGCCCGCAACCCTGGATTATTACGAGGCGTCACAAACTGGTGAAGCCTACGAATATCAAAGTGCAACATAAAAACGGAGCACCTGTTATGCCTGAAGGTTCATTCCAAAGTCCCCCCGGTTCAGTCCCCGCATCCCAAGCCAATAACGACAGTGGGTTTGAGGCGGCCTTGGGGGCAGTCCTCAATAAATATATGAACAAAGGCAACCCGCAATTTCGCGCCCGCCTGCTGAATCAGATGGTTCAGTTAGCCCGGCATGGTAACTTTGCCGAAACCTTTATCCGCACCACACCCGAAGGCACCGATATGGTAAATTTTGCGCGGCTGTGGGAGTACGTCCTGGTGCAGGCTGACCGCGCCACCCGTGGTTACGTAGCCAAGAATACGCGCGGCGATTTTGAACTAACGCGTAAGGACTTTCAAGATTGTATCGAGTTTATGGTAACCCGCCTGCAGTCCTCCAGCAAACGGCATAAGCTGGATTTAAGCGGTACAAACTTTATCTCGCGTGTGGCGCAGCGTTACGGCATTGCCGATAAGGTTCGTAAAGGCCCAGCCCAAACGCCACCCCGCGTACCAGCGGCTAACCCTGTTGCGGCATCACACGCCGAGCAGCCT
>JAIXXE010000105.1 GCA_027490875.1 Alphaproteobacteria bacterium | reverse complement strand
CCCCAGCGCAGTCAGGATGGCGTGCTGGCGGTCATTCGGCACGCCCACCCCAATGTACTTGGCAAAGAAGGCGGGGTGGTAACGTATGGGCGCGGGGGCTGCTACGCCTTCGCCCGCACTGGCCAGTATCCCAACCGAACCACCCGCCCATTGCTGCAACAGCTGGGCGGCGTAGCGCAGGGCGTAGGGGGCGAGGGCGGGGTCGGTGCCGCGCTCAAAGCGGGCCTTGGCGTCGGTATGAAGTTGGTGGCGCTGGCCGGTGTAGGTTAAGGCCACGGCATCCCACACGCCCGCTTCCAGCACAACCCGGGTGGTGGCTTCGCCTATGGCGGTGCTGGCACCGCCTAACACGCCTGCCAGCCCCAGCGCATCACCGCTGGCGTCGGTTACAATCACATCGGCGCTGTGCAGGCTGTGGGCCGACCCAGTCAGCCCGGCAAAGGCCTGCCCATTGGCGGCATGGGTGGCCTTCAGGGCGGTACCTTGCAGCCGGTCGGCATCGTAGGCATGCAGGGGTTGGCCGAGCGCCAGCATCACATAGGTGGTCACATCGACCAGCGCGTTTTTGGGCCGCTGGCCAGCGGCGGTTAACCGTTGCTGCACCAAGGCGGGGCTTGGGGCATTGGCCCGCAGCCCTGCCAGCGGGATGAGGTTAAGCTGGGGGCACACGGCGTTGTCAATCTGGGCCTGAACTGCAAACACGCTTGGGTCTTCGGCCACCGTTAAATCGGGCAGGGGCTTTAACGTGCCCAAACCTAATGCCGCCAAGTCGCGCGCCAAGCCAAGGTGGCTTAAACAGTCGCCACGGTTGGGCGTGATGGCCACGTCCAGCACCACTTCGGGCGCTGGCAACGTGCTGGTCAGCGGGGTGCCAACCGGGGCGGTGTTGCTCAGTTCCCAGATGCCTGCGTGTTCCTCGCCAAGGCCCAGTTCGCGCACCGAGCAAATCATACCGTCGCTGATAACATCCCGAATCTTGCTGGTTTTAATCGTCACGTCACCCGGCAGCTGGGCCCCGGGCAGCGCCACGGCCACGGTTATTCCGGCCCGCGCATTGGGTGCGCCACACACAATTTGCTTAACCACACCGGGTGCAATTTCAACCTGGCATACACCCAAGCGCTCGGCGTTGGGGTGCTGGATGCGCTCCAGCACGCGGCCAATCACAATCTGGGTGGAAAGCGTGGCACCGCTGTGGATGGCATCCACCTCATGGCCAAGCTGCACCAGCCCAGCGGCCAGCGTTTGCGGGGTAACCTCAGCGTTGAGGTCGAGGTAGTCGGTCAGCCAGGAAAGCACGAGTTTCATGGGGCCTTTTCTAGCCTTAAATAGGGTAATGTGCAAGCATAACGGGCCCCTAGAGGCCCGTTGTCTAAGTCGGAATACAGTTAAGTCTCGTTTCGACTTTGAATGACTGTGCTAAAATCTTCCACCAGTTATGTAACTGATGAAGTTTTTAGAGGCTTCCACCAGTAAAAAATAGCTACTGGCGCCATCTATAATATCAAACAGACCAAAAACTATAAGTAATCCTATAAAAAACAAATTTTTTGGAGCCGTTTTGTCTGGCGTCATTTTAGTCTCCACAAAGAAAAGGAAGGGATGGTTAGATCAATATACACCAGGTACTAGCAATTTTAAAGGCCCCCGCGGGGGCCTTTAAAACAAACCAACAGCCTTACTTGGCGGCTGGCATGTTCGGTGTGATACCTTCGGCGCAGTTTACACCTTGGTTCCAGCAGGCGCTGGCAGGTTGCACTGGGTCGGGCTGAACGCAGGTGGCGCTGTGCATGGTCGAGCAAGCACCGAGCAAGGCAGCAGCGGCAAGAGCGAGGACAATTTTCATGGGGTCGGCTTTCCTTAGTTTTTTCTGGTTGGTAACCCTGTCGGCTGCTCGGTCGTGGCCTAGGTTAGGCTGCAGCCACCGGCGTCTGGCCAAACTGGCGCAGAAACTGCCCATGGCTTTCATAGAAGAGCCGCAAGTCGGGAACACCATACTTCAGCATTGCCAACCGTTCAACCCCCGCGCCGAAGGCAAAGCCCGGTGTCACTTCGGGGTCTAGGCCCCCCACCGCCAGCACGTTCCGGTGCACCATGCCGCAGCCAAGCAGCTCCAGCCAGCCAGTATTTTTGCACACCTTGCAGCCACTGCCTTTGCAAAAGAGGCACTGCATATCCACCTCGGCGCTGGGCTCGGTAAAGGGGAAGTAATGCGGCCGCAGGCGGGTTTTAAGCTGTTGCCCAAAAAAGAGCCGCAAAAATTCACTCAGCACGCCTGCCATGTGCGCAAAGGTGGTGCCCGCCTCCACCATCATGCCTTCAACTTGGTGAAACTGGGGGGTGTGGGTCAGGTCGTAGTCGCGGCGGTACACGCGGCCAATCCCCATGACCCGAAAGGGCGGCTGGGTGGCCAGAAGGGTACGGATTTGCACGTTGCTGGTTTGGGTACGCAGCACGTAGGTTTCTTTCAGTTCGGCCCAGGGTGTGAGGTAAAAGGTATCTTGGTCTTGCCGGGCGGGGTGGTGGGCGGGCAGGTTCAGCTTGGTAAAGTTAAAGTCATCGGTTTCCACTTCGGGCCCAAAGGCGTGCACAAAGCCCAGTGTTTTAAGAGCTGAGGCAATATCTTCCTTGGCCGCGGTGAGCGGATGGAGCTTGCCAAGCGGGGTAGGGCTGGCGGCGGGCAGGGTTATATCCACGCGCTCGGTGGCCAAGCGCTGGGCCAGGGCGGCGGCTTCCAGCGTGGCCTT
Organism: Alphaproteobacteria bacterium; assembly: GCA_027490875.1. Taxonomy (GTDB): domain Bacteria; phylum Pseudomonadota; class Alphaproteobacteria; order UBA2136; family UBA6156; genus JADCGN01. Next base: position 934 of record JAIXXE010000105.1, on the reverse strand, counting down.
GCGGGCGGCAAGGGCTTCGCTTAACTGCTGCTTTTCTTGGTTCAGTTCGGCGCCGCGGGCCTTGCGGGCCTCGGGCGGTAGTTGGCCCAGTTCCTTTAACTGCTGGGTGATGCTGCCATTAAGCCCTAACAGGCCAATGCGGAGGTCTTCCAGTTCAGCTAACGTGGCAGCTGCGGCAATGGCATTGGTATGGGCTTTTGGGGCTTGAGTCTTATCCATGCGTTGTGTATAGCCTTAGCCTTAATATCTCGCAACCCGTTTTTATTCACCACTCTGACGGAGCAGACAATGCTACATGTCCCTCTTCCAACCCTGTTGTTGCTGGCCTTGGTACCAAGGTTGGCTCGCCCCATGGCGCAGCCTTGGCAGCGCCATAGCAAAGCTACACAGCTTACACCCGTTGCCAAACGCCGCCGTCGGCGTCGTTCCTATCGGCGCTTGAAGCAACCTAAAAAGAGGTAACCCATGACCGATGCATCCAAGCGTCTGCCCACGGTGGGCGAAGTCAGGCTAATCCTGAACAGGTACCAGCTGCGGCAACGACTACCCGACTGGAGCAGTAACCGCCTTTGCCTGGTGGCTGTGCTGCACGAGCCTAAATCCTTCGTACAGGATGACTGGTTGGTGTTAAGCGCTGCGCTGGTGGCGCGCTGGGGCTACCCAGCCGAAACCTTGCAGCAGGCGGTACACTGGGGGTTTTCGCGCTTACGGAAATCCATGCCCTTAGCCCCACGCGCTGCCCAAACCGATACGCCGCTGGAAGCCCATCAGGGCATCTGGTTAACCTATTGTGGCACGCCTGCGGTCTACCTGACGTCGACGTTAGCCTATCAGGCTTGGCACCATACCAAGTTGCAGGTGGCCTAAGGCTCTCTTGCGGCCTGCCAATGGCCCTTAAAACGTACAATGCCCCGGTTTACCGGGGCATTTTTTT
>JAIXXE010000167.1 GCA_027490875.1 Alphaproteobacteria bacterium | reverse complement strand
TGGCGCAGCAGGATTTCCGCTTTTTGGGCGATGTAGGTGTGGATGTATTTTACAGCGATGTGCTGGTAACGGGCGTGGTGCCTACCCGCGCAGAAGGCGAACAGGTGATGACGCTGATTCAGGGTACCGCAGGTGTGCGGAAGGTTTACAACGAGCTGTTTGTGGGGGATGCCTACACCGCCGCGCAGCGTGCCAAAGATGCGTGGATTGCCACGCAAATCAAGCCGCGCCTGATTGGCACCCAAGGGGTCTTTCCGCTCAACTACCTCATTTCGGTGGTGAACAACCATGTCTATGCGCTGGGGAGTGTGGCCCAGGCCGATGAACGTAACCACGTGCTACATCTGCTGCGTACCACCCCTGGAGTGGCGCAGGTGCACGATTACTTGGTGATTGTTTCCCCCACACCCGAAGGCCGCCCCAACATTGTGAACCAGAGCGAGGCCGCTGGTACGCTCGACCGCCGTGCGCCGAACCCGTTCCCCGGTGACCGGCCCCGCTAAAACAAGGCGCCCCGTGGGGCGCCTTTTGTTTCCGTCTTTCGTGTTAGTAGCCGTGGCCAGCGTGGTCGGCTTCTTTTTTCATGGAGTCGCTGTAGGTTGGTGTGGCGGTTGGCTTCTTGAGATTGCCATGGGCCGCACCCATTGCGGCATCAACCGTGCCCGAAACGGCTTCGGTGGCAGAAACTGTGGCGCTGGTGGCGGCAGTTGCCATGACAGCGGCGGCAGCAGCGGGCATCGGGGTTTCGGCAAAGGCGGCAGGGGCTAGTGCCACAGCGGCGACGAGCAGGAGTTTATTCATGAGAGGCTTCCTTGTTATGGTCGGGTTATTAAAGCGGGGTGCAGGCCTTACAGCCAACGCGTGCACCTTAGCAAACCTTGATAACGAGGCCAGCGGCTTTTGGCAGTGTGTAAGCCGCAGGTTAACTTATGCTGTGCGGGTGCGCAGCGCTACTGATTCATGAAGCGGAAGAACTCGGCATTCGTTTTGGTTTTACGCAGTTTGTCGAGCAGGAACTCCATCGCCTCGGTCACGGCCATGGGCTGCAGGATACGGCGCAGAATCCAGATTTTCTGCAGCGTTTCTTCGCCGTAGAGCATTTCCTCGTGGCGGGTTCCGCTCTTGGCGATATCGATGGCCGGGTAGGTGCGTTTTTCCACCAGCTTTCTATCCAGCCAGATTTCGCTGTTGCCGGTGCCTTTGAACTCTTCAAAAATCACTTCATCCATGCGGCTGCCGGTATCAATCAGCGCGGTGGCGATGATGGTAAGGCTACCGCCTTCCTCAATTTTACGGGCGGCCCCAAAGAAGCGTTTGGGTTTTTGCAGCGCATTGGCATCAACACCCCCCGTGAGCACCTTACCGCTGGAAGGCACCACGGTGTTGTAGGCGCGCGCCAGTCGGGTGAGGGAATCGAGCAGAATCACCACATCTTGGCCCATTTCCACCAAGCGCTTGGCCTTTTCAATCACCATTTCGCTGACCTGTACGTGGCGGGAGGCGGGCTCGTCGAAGGTGCTTGAAATGACTTCGCCGCGAATGGCGCGTTCCATATCGGTGACTTCTTCGGGCCGTTCATCCACCAATAGCACCATCAGGGTTACGTCGGGGTGCTTGTCTTCAATCGCGTGGGCGATGGCCTTCATCATCATGGTTTTACCAGCTTTGGGCGGGGCCACCAGCATGCAGCGTTGGCCTTTACCAATCGGGGCGACGAGGTCAATCACCTGACCGGTGCGGTCTTTGCCGTTGGGGTCGATACTTTCCAGATTAAACTTTTCGGTGGGGTAAAGTGGCGTGAGTTTGTCGAAATTGGGGCGATGGCGCAGCTGCTCGGGCTTGAGGCCGTTCAACACTTCCACCGCAACCAAGGCAAAATAACGCTCGCCGGGGTTGGGGTAGCGCACGGTGCCTACAATGGTATCGCCATTGCGCAGGCCAAGCCGCCGGATGAGGCTGGGGCTGACGTACACGTCTTCAGGCGTGCCGGTGTAGCTGTTTTCCTTCGCGCGGAGGAAGCCGAACCCATCGGGTACGATATCCAGCACGCCTTCGCCGCGAAGCTCCACCTTTTGGGCGTTGGGAGAGCCGTTTTCGACCTTTTGCACCTTTTCGGCAATACGGAACATCAGTTCAAAGCGGCGGAGGTTGGTGGGGTCCTTCACGCCTAAATCTTCGGCCAGCGCAAAGAGGTCTTCATTGGAAAGGTCGCGCAGTTGCTGCAAATGGCGCAGATTTTCGGCCGTAACGGGCGCGGCGGGGCCCTTGGGGGCCTTGTTGGCCGGCATGGGGCGGGGGGTGGGGCGCTCGTAGGCGGGGGCTGGGCTGCTGCTTGGGGCTTCCACGCTCAGGCGGGTGGGGCGGCCCTCGGTCATGGGGGTCACGGAGACCTTTTTGCCTTCACCCACGGGCCGAAAGACCTGACGCCGTTTGGGTGAGTTGGGGGGGCCGCCGTGGTTAAAGTCATCCATAGAGAGGGGTTTTCTGCTTATATTTCAGAGGTAAGGAGGGCGTTCAAGCACCCTTGAACTGCCTCTTCTTACGGCGAAGGGGCGGGGGTGTCAAGCGGGCTGGTGCGGGGGACCATGAGTATTTAACTATCATGAGACATCTGAAGCCGCCCGTATTGGGTTGGCGATGTCTTTTTCACAGGAGGAATACCTCATGACAACACTCATCGCAACGGTCTCTTGGGGCCGAGTTGCAGTCCTCGCGATCGGTCTTATTCTTGCCATCGGGGGCTGGTTTGCCCCCGTGGTGATGGAGGACATAGCGGTTCGTTCGATGAATTTCGACCGCGCCGACGCTATGAAGGCCTACGGCTGGCTTGGCCAGCTGGTTGCGGCCGCCCCCGGGCTGTTGGCGGCCTTCTGGGCCGCCTTTCAGTGGCCCGAGGCGTGAACTGCCAAAGGGCGGTGTTGACAGATTATCGTCAACACCGCCCGCTGGCGTTTTAGGGGGTATGTAGGTGGGGCTTCATTTTTTGCTTGGCAGGATTGGTGTGTTGGTTTTAAACAATGAACTATCAATCCCCTGCACGGTGCATGGGGAGTAACGTTTGAGGGAGGTCGCGATGGTCGCAGCCTTGATGTGGCAGTTTGGTGTTACCCGTACTCCTGTATGGTGGCCGGTTGCCTTGGGTTATGCGGCGTTGCTGGCACCGTTTCTGGCCAACCGGCTCCAGCCCGATGCCGAACGGGCGATAGTCTTCGCGCATATCAGCAGTTACGCCGTGATGATGCTTGGAATGCTGCTTATGTTTGGCGGCATGCCCAACCAAAAACGCCCATGAGCCATGTTCTGATGGGGACTGGTGCCCTTGCGTTGGCCTATGGCCTTGGGTTTCGGGCGGCTGAACCCGCTGGCGTACTGTTTGCGGCAGTGGGGGTCGGACTGCTGGTTTCCGGCCTGTTGGTTGGGATTCAGCGCGACCGGTTGCGGTAAGCGCCCTTACGGAGGGCCAAGAACGAAAAAGGGGGGGGCGTACCCCCTCTTTTTTGTGGGGTTGACGGCATTGACTTTTTCTTGCATACAACAAGAGACTAACGAACCATCTGAAACGTCTCCCAATCTTGGGGCGTGGTGTGTTCGTTTGGAGATAAACATGGAACGGAAATACAGGCTGGTCTTTTTTGGGGTTTTTGCGGTGGGGGCAGGTCTGTTCCTCTGGTCGTTTTTTCCGCCAGAGCCTGCGGTTACAACGCAATTACCGCTGCTCTTGGTGGGCATGATGGTGATGATGCTGGCCGTATTTTTGAACTGGGAACGCCGGCACTGGCAGCGCCAGCTGCAGGCGCAGCAGGAAGCAAGGCAGTTCAAGGTTCTTCCGCTCTCGAAGGACCCCAAGGCCGGTACGCTCAAATGGTTTTGACGCCAAATGGTTTTGACGCGACGGGCGGGGTGTTTTCACCCTGCCCGTTGGCGTTTTAGGGGTTACCGCGCTTTCAGCAGCACATAGCTGGCGCCCATTCCGCCGTGGTGGGGTTGGGCGGTATGGAAGGCCAACACATACGGGCTTTGGGCCAGCTGGCCTGCCAGTTGGGACTTAATCACGCCCATGTTTTTGGCGGCCCCATGGCCATGGCCTTTACCATGAATGATCAGCATCACGCGCACAGGTTGGCCGTCGCGTTCGGCCCCGTGCATGGCTTGCAAAAAGGCGTGCAGTTCCAGCCACGCCTGGGCTTCGCGCAGGCCGTGGAGGTCGATGCTCGCTTGCGGGGGCAACAGGCCAAGGCCAAGCTGTTTAAAGGTTTTGCTGGGTACTGAAGGGTGGCAGCCCGCCAGCCGCTGCGGGGTGTTGCTGATGATGGGGAACGGCGAACCTTGCAAGCTGGTGATGTGCGTGGGGCGCTTGGGCCCTTTGGGGCTGCTGGGTGGCGTGCCCGTGGCCGCAGGCATGGGCGGGGTTTTGGGCCGGTTGGGGGCTGCTTCGCCCAGCTTGCGCACGGTGCGGCGGAAGGAATCCCAGTCATCAATCATGCCAACAGCCTAGCGCAATGAAATAAAATCCGCCATAAAGAGCTATGCGCCAAGGACTTTTGATTGTTGATATGCAACATGCCTTCTTCCCCCCGCAACGCTTGGTGGCGGGGATTCAGGGTGAGATAGTGGCCGCCGAGGCCGTCGTAGCCACGCAATGGCTTAATACCCCCACCAGCCCGTGGGTGACGCGGATGGGCTACGAGGGCGCCATGCGCGAAACCGATGCGGCCAACTTGGCAATCCATGTCCCCACGCGTACCACCATTGTGCCGCGTACCCGCTACGGCTTGGCCGAAGAAGACCTCGCGCTGCTTCAACAGCAGCAGGTGGATCGCTGGAGCCTCTGTGGTGTTGAAACCGACGCCTGCGTGATGGCGGTGGCCTTTAGCCTGTGGGATGCCGAAGTGCCCTTTCAGGTTCTCAGTCACCTGTGTTGGACCAGCGCAGGGGACGCATGGCATTATCAGGCTTTGGCCATGATGCGACGCCAATTTGGTACCGATGTGGTGATCGAGCCATGACCGCAGTCACCATTGTTGCCATCGCCACCCCGCCGGGCGTGGGGGGCGTAGCGGTGCTGCGCCTGAGCGGCCCCAATGCGCGGTTGGCAGGGGTGGCGCTCTGCCCCAAGCTGTTGGAAGCCCCGCCCCGCCGCCTGGTGTGGGGCGCGTTGCGCAACGGCACCGAGGCCGACTCTGAAGTTATTGATGACGCACTGGCCGTTTGGTTTGCAGGCCCCGCCAGTTTTACCGGCGAGGATGTGGTGGAGCTGCATTGCCACGGCGGGCGGGCCGTGGTGGCGGCGGTGTTGCAGGCGGCGCTGGCCCAGCCGGGCGTACGCATGGCCGAGCGGGGCGAGTTTACCCGCAGGGCTGTTGAGCACGGAAAAATGGATTTAACAGCGGCGGAAGGGCTGGCCGATTTAATCGAGGCCGAGACCGAGGCCCAGCGACGGCAGGCCTTGCGGCAACTGGGTGGGGTACTGGGCGAACGCTTTGAAAGCTGGCGGCACCGCGTGCTGGCCTTGCTGGCGCAGGTGGAGGCGGGGCTGGATTTCCCCGACGAAGAGCTGGAGATTTTAAGCGATGCCAAGCTGGCTGAAGGTATGCGGGGGCTGCTGACTGATTGGGACAGCGCGCTGCAAGAAGAGGCGGGGCGGAAGGTGCGCGAGGGGCTGAGCTTGGCGATTCTGGGCGCCCCGAATGCGGGCAAGAGCACCCTGCTGAACGCCCTGAGCGGCCGCGAGGTGGCGATTGTGGCGGCCACCGCTGGTACCACCCGGGATGTGGTGCGGCAGATGCTGGAGCTGGTGGGGTATCGCCTTGAAGTGGCCGATACCGCCGGCCTGCGCGACCAGACCACCGATGCGATTGAGCAAGAAGGCATGAAGCGCGCCAAAAAGGTGGGCCAAAACGCCGATGTGGTGCTGTGGGTGGCTGATGCCCGCACCTTGGTGATGAAGGGTGGGCTGTTTAGCAAGGCCGCGCCCGCCACACTGGCCGAACCGCCGCCGCCCGGGTTGATGGCGGAGGGGCGCGGGTTGGTGGTGCTTTCGCATGCCGATTTGGTGAAGCACGACCTGCCCAAAACCCTGCTGGTGGATGGCTTGGATTACCCTGTACTGGCCTTGAACCTCCAGGACAAAGGCGCCGCGCGGCGGCTGCAGGCTGGGCTGGCACCCTTGGTGCAGGCGCAGGCCGGATTGGCCGAAGGGGCAGCGTGGCTTACGCGCGAGCGCCACCAGCAGGCCGTGCGCGCAGCCAGCGCCAAGGTGGCCGAAGCCCTGCGGCTGTGCTTGCGCGGTGCGGGCGGGCAGGGGGATTCGGTGGCCGAGTTGGTGGCGCAGGAACTGCGCGAAGCCGCCGCCGCGATTGGCAGCGTGACCGGCCGCACCACCAGCGAAGATGTGCTGGATGTGGTATTTAGTACGTTTTGTATTGGGAAATAAAGGCGCGGCGGGGGAGGGCCCCCGCCGCTTCTTTTTTAGCGACTGATATCACTAAGGATTTCGGATGCTGCCGCAAGCCCTTCAGGGGTATTATCGGCTGCGTGTGAGGCAGCCCTGAGGAGTTGAAGTGCCATTTCGAGGCACTTCCTTTCTGACCTGTTAGCCGCGAGGCCAACAAGTACTTCAAGCTGTGCACGCACAGCCTGATAGGTTGGTCCTTTCATCTGTTAATCCCTCCATGGTGAACGGCTCCGCATATCAGGGATAATCCCCGATTTAAAAATGCAGGTGAGCCTAAGATGCCTCTTCCTCATACCCTCCCCCACAAGTATACATGACACCCGGCCTGACACCCCCGCCAAAGCGTGCTAAACCAAGGCCATGCATTTGGTATTGATTGACGCGATGAGCCTGCTGTTTCGGGCCTACCATGCGGTGCGGCCGCTTAATCGTGCCGATGGCCTGCCGACCAATGCGCTGTTTGGCTTTTCCCAGATGCTGATTAAGGTGGTGAAGGACTTGGCGCCCGACCGCTGCGTGGTGGTGAGTGATTCGCCCCCGCCCAACTGGCGCCATGGGCTGGATGCCCGTTACAAGGCCAACCGCCCGCCGCC
>JAIXXE010000028.1 GCA_027490875.1 Alphaproteobacteria bacterium | reverse complement strand
CGACCTGCAGAACCGCGACCGCAGCCGGTCTTCCACTGACCTGCAGGTTCAGGACATCTTCGCTAAGTTTGACCCTGAGCGTCTTGGTGAAAGCCTTGAGAGCGACCGTGGTTCTCCGATTGTCGGCCCTGATAACACCGTCGAGAGCGGCAACGGTCGCGTCTTGGCGATTAACAAGGTGTACAACGAGTCGCCTGAGAAGGCTGACGCCTATCGTAAGTTCATTGAAGATCAGGGCTTCGACATATCTGGTCTTGAACGCCCGGTTCTGGTGCGTCGCCGCATTGACCGGATGACACCGGAACAGCGCTCGAAGTTCGTGCGCGAAAGCAACATGGACACGAAGCTGCAGCTTAGCACCAGCGAGAAAGCTCAGACCGACGCGGCGTCTTTGACCCCGGATGTTATGGCCCTCATGGCGTCTCCAGACGTTAGCGCATCAGCCAATCAGGGTTTTGTGCGTGCGTTCCTGTCGAAGCTGCCAACGCAAGAGCAGGCTGCGTTCCTTGATAAGGATGGGCGTCTATCGGCTGACGGCATTCGCCGTCTTCGCACAGCTGTTAAATCAGCGGCATATGGTGATGCCGACCTGATCAACACGCTCGATGAGTCGCAGGACAACAACATCAAGAGCATTGGCGGTGCGCTTGAGGACGTTGCTCCTGCGTGGCGGCGGATGCTGGATGCAATTAAAGATGGCGAGGTCGAGCCAGAAATGGATACGACCAAGCAGCTTGTTGAAGCGGCAAAGATTGTTCGAGATGTTCGTAACAAGAACATGAAGATTGGCGATTTCCTCTCGCAGCAGGACGCCTTCAATCCGCTGAATCCTGTGACGGAACGGTTCATCCGTTCGTTCTATAACGAAACCTTGGGACGCGCAGCGGGTCGCGAAGCCATCGCTGACGCGCTTGATAAGTATGTGCGCCGAGCTTCTGAGCAGACAACGGGCGAGGGATTGTTTGGACGTGAGTCCATGTCGCCTGATGTTATCCTTGATGGTATCTTGGATGAGCGCGGCAGGGACAAAGCTGATCTCTTTAATAATGGTAATAGCGTTACTGACAACGCTCAGGCTATGGATGTACTCCTCAGTGGCACGGCAGCTCAGATGCGGAATGCAGTTGCAAAAGCGCAGGAACCCAACGATAATATCATCGATGAAGGTGCGGATTTGCAAAAAGATAACCGAGGGTGTGACTGATGATAGGCTCTAACTGCTCCCTTGATATTGCAGATGTCGCTCTGGACAATCCTCCAGAAGCTCCAGTCTTTTTGGATCCGGTGCAAAATATTGGGGCATTCGCGTCGTGGCTGCGTCCGGCGACTGCCGTTGCCCGGAAAAGCAAGTTCTTTGCCCGCATGCACAAGGCAACGAACGACAAGATCAAGATGCGCAACCTCCTCATGGCTGACTTTGAGGGGCTGCTGCATGAAGTGAACCAGCTGCCGAAGGAATCCAAGCAGAAGCTCAACGCGGTTTTTGAATATCTCCGCCTGTCCAAGACACCTGTCCGTGACACTGGGCGTAACTTTTCCCTCAAGACCCGTGAACTTCGGCGTAAAGGTGCGGACGGAATCGAGCGACGCGTTGCTCCTGAGCTATCGAAGCCCGGGGAAATACTGAAGCTGGACGCAAATGAAACCCGCCTGCTACATGAGGTGCGGGATTATCTGGATAGTCGCTTTACGCTGGATGCCAAGTCGCGATTGGCTGCGCTTGGTTACGATGGCGAATACAGTCGTCAGGGAATTGAAGAGGGTGTTCAGGATGAGGAGTTCCGGGACGAACTTCTCCGCCTGTTCGATGCCATTGAGTCGCAGCGCCTGACATCGTACATCCCGTTCATGCGCTCAGGTGATACGCGCATCATGGTCTATGGCCCTGATGGCACGATAGACAGCGGCGCGTTCTTCATGTTGGACAGCCTTCAGTGGCTGAAGAATATGGTAGGCCCGAAGGCCGCCAAGCTGATCCCTGATCCGGGCATCAACAAAAAGATTGCCGAGATTCAGGAGAAGTATCCTTCCAGTGAAGGGTACAAGGTTGTCGTGAGCCGTCGCGCTGCTGACGCGAATGAGCGCCTGACTATCGACGACCTATCCAGCTTAGACAAACTGTTGAACCTGATGGATGCCAATGCTGGCAAGATCATCAAGAATTACTTCGACCGTACTATGGGCGGCATGGTCTCTCAGGAGACTGTCGGCGAACTCAGCGCGGCAAACGCAGATCAGGTTGCCCGTGGCGTAATTGCTGGCCTGCCAAAGAGCGTGCGTTCCGTCCTGATGGAAGACCTGATCTCCAGCTACATGAAGCAGTCCCGCGACATTCCGGGTTATGATACGAACTTCACGGATCGGCTGCTCGATTACAATCGCATCGTGGCTTCGACAGTTTCGCACCGTATGTATCGTGAGGAATATGCAGAAGCGTTTGAGGATCTGAAGCGTAACGTAGGTGATGCTGAGCGCGAGTATGCTGAAGGCTGGGACGGATACGTCGATAGCCCTGAGCATGGTATGTTTCGTGCGCTTCGGACGATTGGCTTTTTCAACTCCATGTGGGGAAGCATTGCGTCATCATCGGTAAACGCCATGTCTGTCTGGACAGTGACGGCCCCTCAAATGACAATCATGAAGGGTTCGGCTGGCCTTGATATTTACAAGATGTCAGCTCAGGTCATCGCCGGATTCCGTGGTCAGATTGGCTATGGAATGCACGTTGATCCATACGCAATACCGGGATTGACGGACGAAGAGCGTGAGGTTCTTGTTCTTGCAAACAAGCGCGGCACTGTTCGTGCCCAGATGAACCCGGAACTCATGGGTGTTGAAACCGAAATCATGGCGTCTCGCGGCGGCGGCATTAAGCAAGCGGCGCAGCGGTACTTCCAGTACGGATCGAGTGTCATCTCAGTCACTGAAGAAATGAACAAGGCTGCTGCGTTCATTGTAGCGTATCGCTATGCCAAAGATCCGAAGGCCCTGAAGAACTGGCAGGAGGCCTATAAGGAGAACGAGCGCGCCAAGATAATTATGGATGAGGGCTCCGATCCCTTCGATGTTGCTGAATTTATGGTTGAGACAGCGACGTTCATGGGTGGGCAGATCGAGAAGCCTCCCGTCATGCGTGGTGCCGGCGGCGTGCTGCTGCAGTTTTCCCAGTACGCTCTACAGACTATGTTCCTGCTATCTGAAAACCTGCGCAAGCAGGGACCGCGTGGCAAGATAGCCGCCATGTTCACGATCATGACGATGTGGACTGTGGCTGGCTTGTTGTTTGCCATTCCGTTTGGCGACGACGCGATCAATATCTTCCAGTATATCTACAACAAATACAACGGCAGTAAGCTGGATATGCGCACTGAGGCGCAGATGATGCTTGCCGAGATGTTTGGTGGCGACGAAGATGCGCGTCGTGATGCAGAGGCGATACTGCGCGGCCCATCACGCGCATTGCTTGGCTTGAATATCAGTGAGCGCATTGGCTTTACTTCACTCATTCCTGAATTTGAAGACGGTCTCAGCATTGTTCCGGCCATCTCGACCAGCGTACTGAAGATCCAAGAGTATCTTGATCGCCGCAACTCTGGGGTGCAACCGATTGGTGCGTATGTAGCCGCCGTCTCTCCGTTCATTGGTAAGGGGCCATCGGATCTTCTGAAAGGCTTTGTGCAGTACCCGCAGGAGGGCGTCAGAACGCGCTACGGTACGCTCGTCAAGGCTCCTGAGGAAATGGGCTTCTTTGAAGAGCTGCTTCCTCGCGGGACAGGATTCCAGTCAGCTGACATTGCGCGGCGGCAGCAGGCAAAGCAGGCTGGAACAGAGATTGCGAAGTCAACGCAGAATGCGGAGCGCAACAATACGCTGCGTCTTGGCAAGATGTTGGCGGATATAACCAAGGCTGAGAATGCAGGGCAGTCCTCCAAGGCAGAAAAGATCCGCGCTGAATTTGACAAAGAGATACAGCTCATAGTCGATAAGTTTCAAAAGGACATTGACGCTGGGAATATGGACAAGGCTGTCAAGCCACCATCGACTCAGACGCTGAAAGAAGCGATGATGGCTGAGCTATATCCGGGCATGAAGCTAGACAACGTGGGCAAGCTGAAGCGCGAGGCTTACATCGATGCTTACCGGACGATCATGGTCGAAGATGATGAGGATGACCTCATTCCCGACGAAGAAGAATTGGAAGAAGAGGAAGGCGACACTGAGGCCGCCTTCCCCCAGTAATTAAAACGGAACGTCATCCCCGTCGAGGTCACGCGCCTTTGGCTGGTAGCCATCTGCCTTAGCGGCTGAGTGCGCCTGCTGGCCACCTTCCTGCTTCGGTTCATAGAGCGACACGATAATGCTCTCACGGCCTTCGTTGCCACCAACGCCAGCTGGATTGAACGTGCGGTCGAGCAGGATGTAAGGGCCCTTGTCGCCGTCCATCATGACGCCGACATTCTTGAACCGGCCCTTGGTCTGGCCTTGACCGTCTGTGTATTCGCCAACCTTGACGACGAGATCATACTTCTTACCCATTTACTTTCTCCTTATTGAAACAGTTTCATTAACTTGGTGGTGTTGCGTGGGGCCATAAGCTCTGCCTCTTCAAGCATTGCTTCGTGCAATACGCGCCATGCTTCGCGCTCTTCAGGGGACAGGCTTGCGACAATCTCACACGCAGAGATTGCCCATCCATCCCAATCCGTCATGCCTTCATCATCATCACCAGCCTCCAGTATATCGATGTGCAGCTTCGTCTTCGGTGCAGGCGTAGCCTTGGCCACGATCTTTTCCTCAAGGGTCTGCACCTGAGCTTCGGCTGCAGGAACGTCGTCGAAGTCGGTGATGTCCATTTCACTGCCGTTGTATTCATCGCCATCGATGATGCCTTCAGCCTGATTGTCAGCCATCACAGCACGCTGCGCTTCGGTGGACAGTGGCATATACTTGCTGGCCCGGCGGACCACAGTCTTACGCCACATCTCAGCCTCATCGGTCTTCCAAGGGCCAACGACAGTGCCGTCCTTGGTCTTCGACGATGAGCGGTCACGGATAGCAAGGATCTCTTCCTTGCTCATGATCTCGAACTGCGTCTCGCCGTTCTTCAGCTTCCACACACAGTACGCGCCGATCTTCTCACCGCGATCCGACAGGCCATGCTTGTGGATGATGCGCGACTCGATGCCTTCCTCGACCTCGAACACGTCTTTGCTGTATACCAGACGGCTCTCGATCTTCAGAACCTCACCGGCCTGCAGGGCCAGCTTCATCAACCCCTTGTAGCGTGGGCGGAACTGCGCGACATTCTTCTTCAGACGGCCATCCCAGACCTTCAGGATGTCAGCTTCACCCATACTCTTGTTAAGCGACAGGCCAAGCTCAGCGGCGCTCAGGCACGCCTTCAGCAGCGATCCTCGGTCACAGTCCAGCAGGTCCATGTTGTCAGCTACAGCTGCCACTACAATGCCTTGGAACTTATCGACCGTCATGGCCTGCGGCAGAAGACTGCGGAGATGCCCTTCGCGCATGGCCAGCTCCTGCTTGAACCGATCCATCGGCTTCACGGGAACCATCTCGTTACTTTGCATTTTTCAATTCCTCTTCTAAATCATCAATCATTAATTCAATGGCACGCTCAACAACGGCTCGAAGCGTAGGCTTCAGGGGGTGCTTGGCTGCGACATCGCGCAGCCTTGCCAGCAGATCCCTATCGACCCTCATCATAACAATGTCTTTCATCATGTAATCCTTACTGTAGTGTAGCCAGAACGCTTTCCTGTCAGGGTGCCAACCATGTCAGCGGTGATTTCCTTGCCGGGATTATCAGCGACTACACTGATCGACATCTTATGTTCGCCGCACTTGACCGAAGCCTTGTCCTTCGATGTGTTCATAAGCTCCAGCTTCGCACGAGCCTTAGTCAAGATCATGGCCTTTGCTTCATCGGCACGAGCTGCAGCATTCTTCTCGTCTTGCTTGGCAGTCTTATAGTCCAAGAAGAGTAGCGCGTCTGCGTCATCGAGCACAACATCGCTCTTCGGCAGCGTGCCCATGAGCTTCGTGATAGCTCCCACGTCCGTCGCATAGTCAGGCTCAGGCTCCTTGCCATCGGCAATCGACTGCCAGAACAGCGTGATCTGGTTCTTGATTGCATCAATGATGTTGTCGTTACGCGGGATCTTCATGCGGCGCGGCTCGTCATCGATCAGTGCAACCAACCATGCGTGGTCGGCAGTTGTGCAGGCCAGCTGGTGCTGCACCTGAAGCAGATAGTTCTCAGGCGCTTCATCGATCTCTTCGCCATTGTAGTGCCAGCCATAGCCACGCGCAGACCATTTGATCTCCACAGGTGCGCCACCTGCCGTGATGTAATCGAACGATGCACCCATGCCGGGGCAGTCATCGACCGTGTAATAGTCACTGACCTTACCAAGATCCATTGACCAACGATGCGACGCCCAGTTTGCAATACCGCTCTCAAGGAATGTCCCAGCTTGCACAGCCTTATTGCCAGAGATGTCCTCCGGCGGCAGCTTGCCAGCCTTCTCCATCCACAGCTGCCAGCGGCTCGAATAGGGCGACAGCCCGAACAACGCAGCAACATCGCTCCCACCGATGTGTTGGGAACGCAACTCGTGCCAGTGCTTCTGGTCACGTACTTGTATGATAGCCATTTATATTCTCCGGTTTAGGGCCGTATCTAGTCGGCCTACACATGGCATACACTTGTCTACGGAGTTATGTCAAGCGCCTTGTAAACATCTTCAACAGATCGCGCCAACACGTATATTCCACCGCGCTTTTCCCACGCACTCTGCCATGCCACTTGAGCAAGGCGCTGCTTGCCCTTGTCGGTCTTAACCTCGATAGCGAATGCTCGACCCGGCGATATAACTCCCAGAAGATCGGGCGTCCCCTCAGGTGCAGACTGGATGACACGCGGGCCGCCATCAATCGGACGGAACTTGCCCACGTTTATGCGGAACATCATGATGTCCTGCCTCTGGCCCAGAGCGAGACGGATGTCCTGCTGGATTGCAGCCTCCGATCTCACTGCAGGGTTTCCGGTTTCTCATCGCCATCCAGCTGCTCCATCGCAGCCTCAGTGGCGGCCATCATGGCAGCAAAGCATTGGCGGTGGTTAATCACATCGATCTTCCGATCCTCATGCCATTGATCGATCACATGCAGCATCTCGAATGTGAGCGCATGAATCAGCGACAGCGGCACTACTACCGAATGGAACCCTGCGTCTTCCCCATCGTCATCTTCCATATCGCTGCCCTTTCTTCTGCCGTCAGGCCGTTGGTTGTTTGAGCATCGCGCATACCCATCTTCTTGGCAAGGCGTGATGCCTCTTGCCCGCAGATAACATTGAATGCCCACTGCGTCGGATTTTTGTAGCCGCGCTTGCGGGCGACACTGGTAAGTACTCGGTGCTGCTTCTGGAGCAACCCCTCTTGCGTGCTAATATCCGGATCATCGTCCCGGCTGGTCATCACCAATTCGCCATCAACGTGCTTCACCATCCGCGCCACGACAGGATAAACGTGGCCGCACACGGGGCATGAGGGGCTCGGCTTGTGAACTGCGAAGCAAGCGGTGCATGTCCGAACGGATACAACCTTCTCGCCGTCCTTGCCTCGGTTCGCAACGAACCCATCAGCAAGGCTCCAGTCCCGCTCATCGTCAATGAATCCATGCCGGGCGGTATTGCCTGCGTGATCAAGGATGATCGTGCGCTCCTTGTCAGGATGCGGCCTGATTGCTCGACCGCATTGCTGCAGGAACAGTCCAAGGGATTTCGTCGGGCGCAGCAGGATCGCGACCTCGACGGACGGAAGATCGAAGCCCTCGCTCACCAGATCGCAGCTCGTCAGAATCTGAACGCGGCCATCCTCGAATGCCTTAAGAACGCCGTCGCGCTCAGTATCATCCATGCCACCGTCAATGTGGACGGCATCATAGCCAGAGTTACGGAAGTCCTCAGCCACATCCTTGGCGTGCTTAACACTGACGCAGAACGCAATCGCCTTCTTGCCGTCCGCATACTTACCATAGTGCTTGACTGCGCTACCCGTGATGATCGGCTTATCCATTGCATCTTCCAGTTGCTTGGATACGTAATCGCCCATGCGCGTGCCAACAGAGCCCAGATCAGGCGCGCTTGGTGCATAGACCACAGCGTGCGACAGGAAGCCCTGTGCGGTCAGCTCAGCGACTGTAGGGCCCATCACCATGTCATCGAACATCTGCCCCATGCCCTTGCCGTCAAGGCGCTCAGGCGTGGCCGTAACGCCCAGCACGCGGGCAGAGGGGAAGCCGGCAACAACCTTGCCCCAGCTGCTGTCCGGCGTGAAGTGATGCGCCTCGTCGCCAATGATCAGGTCGAACGGCTTCATCATCTTCATGCGCCGCACCAGCGTGAACACGGATGCCACCACTACATTGGCAATGGGAATGCCCGGCGTCCCGCCAGACAGGACGGCATGAGATACACCCACCTTCCTTAGTGCGCCGCTGATTTGCTTGAGCAGCTCACGCCTGTGAGCCACGATCAGGATGCGCTTGTTGTTGCGCGCCATGCCTGCCGCGATGTAGCTGAAGATCACCGTCTTACCCGATCCCGTAGGGGAAACGAGCAGCGTCTTCTTGTGCCCAGCGCGAAAGCTGTCACGCACAGCCTGAACGGCTGATTCTTGGTAGTCTCTAAGCTGAACCATATGTTTCCTTGTGTGGCAGACTATCTTCGCCCCGGCCTGCCAGCAGGGTTCCAAAGTGCCTTAACGACACGACCGAAGCTGATACTCTCTCACTCTGCCCGCCATACCTGCATCGATGTCGCAATGTCAGTCGGCCAGCCAGTGTCCTCAGTGAAGCTACGCTCCTCGAACAGAACCATATTCGTCGGCCTAATCAGCAGCCGATCACCCGTCGTTCGCATGAACATGAACTCCTTGCTCTGGTCAGGTGCTGCGCTGAACCCATCGCTGTGCGGGCAGGCGGTGAACAGACAGGTCGCCCGGTCATCGCCGCCATCGTAACGCGCCTCTAAGTTTGCCAGATACTCGTAACGAATCACATCGAACTCAGTGCCGTAGCAGTCCCAGACCTGCGCCTGCGGTAGTGTCCAAGCTGGCTCAGGCGTAGCGCTGAACGCCAGTGCATGAGGCGGCACGTTCCGATAGACCGCGCCACATTCCAGCATGACATGACAGCCCCACGCCCGGTCAGGCTCGGATCTCAGGGCGAACCAAACAGCAGGCTCGAAACCTTTACCATCCCTGCGAATGAATGCGCTGTCCACATAGACATAGAAATGGTGCGGTAGGTTCCTGCTGCTCATCCGCCTTACTTCCTGCGCTTTGTAAAGCGGCCTGTCTTGGGGTCGCGCGGGTCTGCAGCCTTGGCGAGCTGCTCGTTGAGCTCGGTGATGGTGCGCCGCAGCTTCTCGTTTTCGCGGCCCAGAGCTTTTAGCAGGATGTCCTTCTTGGCCCACTCTGCCTGCTGCTGCGTCTCCTCGACGCGGTAAGTCTCATAGCCTGCTTCGAGCTGTGCCTTAAGTTTGCGAACCTCAGCCCACGGATTAAAAATACTCATGCCAATACTCCTCTCTATCTAACCCTCGTGATACGGATACTGTCTCCCTTGGCGGTGGTCGCATAGTGCCGATCCGTCCGCTCGTTTTGATTGTGCGCAGCGCGACGGATGCGTCTTTTATCAGCAGCCTCCGGTGCATCGAACGTGCGAATGTCACCGACTTCCATCGAGCTTAGGTTATACTTTGAATTGTAGACGTCAAAACCGAATGTCATCTATTTCCCAATCATAAATATCCCAGCCGAAGTTTTCGAACAGGAATTGGCGCAGGGTCATTGCCCCTTCTCCCGTATCCGCGCCTCAAAGAATTGATGCAGTGCCTTGAGCAAGGCGGTGGATCCATCTCTTGCATCAATGAAACGCTTGTTGTCAGGCTCACTGCTCACTGGGGTGGTCGCGGTATTCCGAGAAACATATATCTTCTTCGGCACCTCAGCATTGCGCCTGCTGATCTGCTTACGCAGATTGGAAACGCGCCTCACGTCCACGCCGTGATAGGATGCGATATACTTATCGTCCGTTATGTAGCCAATCGTGCGGATGATTTCTTGGTCACTCATGGCTCAATCGCACTCGATCTCTCGGATTGCCGTCCAGACGAATGGCATATAACAAATGTCCTCGCCGTCCTTGGTCACAGTCCAACCAGACAAGTAACCAGTATCGCCGACAATCACAGCCGCTGCCGCCGGAACCGCTGCGCCTGCAGCCAACCCAATCATAAATCCAATCGCTAACTTTTTCATTTGCTTTGCTCCTTCAGGTGTTCACACTCTTCGATCTGTATGCTGATCAAGTCGCTGATCACTGTGCCAACGCTGTCCCGCAGCCATGATACAATGCGGGCGCGCTCGATCTCTGCGCCGCGCTCCATAGCGCGATCCAGAAACTGCGGCAGGTTATGGCCGGACACATACAGCTGCCCGTCAATGTCCATCGCCTCAACAATATCACTCATAGCGCCAGACCCGAACGCCACCTTCGGATTCACGGGCAATGAACT
>JAIXXE010000077.1 GCA_027490875.1 Alphaproteobacteria bacterium | reverse complement strand
TGCCTTTGGTCGCACCCTTTAGCAAGCCCAGCGCTGCCATGTTGGGGCACCGCTGTGGCAGATTTACGAAGCAGCGGGGCTGTTTTGGCGCAGTTCATTGGTGGGGCTGAGCGGGAACTGCGGTGTGTAATCCACGCTTATGCCGCCTTGCAGTTGCAGCGACGACAACATTGGTGTGATGAGCGCATGCAGGTTAGCAGCAAACCCATCGGGGATTGGTTGCTGCAATCGCAGCTTGAGCCAGAGCTCGGGGTAGGTCAGCAAACCATCCAGCTGCACCTTGCCCAGTTGGCTCAGTTCAAGCTCGGCCACAAAGCGGGTGGCGGTGGCGTTGCGGGGGTCTTCTTCGTTTTCCCGCCGAAAGAAAAAGCTGCCCTGCTGCGGGTAGCCGTCGGGGTTTTCCAGGTAGGGAAAGAAAAAGCCGCGCCACTGGCCGGGGTCTTCGGGGTTTTTGGTCAGCAGCTGTTGCAGCTGTTGTAGGTCGGGGTTGAGGTCGGGCCCCAGCGCGGCCGCCAACCGGCTGGCTTCGGTGCCCAGCAGTTTGCTGCTGTCGCGGTCGCGGATGCCCTCTAAAAGCCGCCCCAAACCGGGGAGAAAATTGGCCAGCATGGGGAGGGCCAAGCGCGCCTGCTGGGCCAGACTGGGCGAGGCCTGCTGCAACAGCTGCAGGGTTTGGGTTAGCCCATCCCACCGCGCACCAAGGTTGGCAATGGCGGCACTTTGGGCGGCCGCTGGCGGCAGGGTTAGCTGGGTAAGTTGAGCCGCACCGTTGCCCAGAATTTGTAACTGCAGCTGGGTGCCGGTGGGCAGGCTGCCCGGTGCGGTGGCAGCGCCTTGAATGTTCAGCGCCACAGTCTGGCCGATGAAGGATGCGGGGGTTTGCAGCTGTACAATCAGCTGGCCTTGATCGGTACGGCCCTGCACTGAGCCTTGCAGTACCAACCCCGGGGCTAAAACACCTTGGGGTAGCTGCGGCGCGGTGGCGGCATTGGGGGCCGTGGTGCCGCCGGGTTGCGGCAGCAGCTGCGGCGTATGGCTGTTGATGTGCACAATCTGGGCTGGGCCGGTGAGGGTGGGGATCGTCACGCGCACCACGCTACCAGCAGGCAGGGAGTAACTCAAGGGCTGGGGGCCAGCGGGGTTCCCCACGGGGTTGGGAGTGCCGCTGCGCGCGGTTGGCAGGGGCCCTGTTGCGGCCGTTGACTCAATATCCGGGCCTTCCACCTGCGCGACCATCCCGTTGGCCAGCACAAGCGGCTGCGGCGAGCCTGTGGGTGGTATTAGCGCGCGGCCTAGGTAAGTCCCTGCTGGTAGGGCGGGGGGGATCATCACCCGCAATGCCGCCAGCCAAGGCGCTGGGCTGGGGCTGGAAACAGTAAAATCTTGCGTATTTGTAACAAATGCCAATGTTAAAGAGGTACTATTTTGCGTATTAGCAAACAACGGTGCGTTTTTTGGTGTTATAATTGTACTTTCGCCAAGCTGGAGTGAAATATCCTGCCGTAGAGGCAATCCCATACCAGCAGGGAGCGTCACAGCAAGGGGCCGCGCAGCGGTGGGCGTGTTGGGCAGTGTGGCAGCGCCGTTGCGTGGCGCGGGCGGCTGGAGCAGCCCTTCGGTCGGGCTGGTGAGGCGTAATGTCAGGGGTTGGTCGGCCCATGCCGCTGGCAAGGGTTGGGCCAGTTGCATCACCAAGGGGCCCGCCAGCACCGTGCCAGCAGGGGCCCGCTGCTGCACCCCAGCCGCTGGGCTTGGTAGCACCAGGGTGGCTAACGGTACGGGAAGGTTCGGCGGCAGGGCACCCGTGGCACCCGTAAGCGGCCCGGCGGCCACGGTGGGCGTGGCCGTGGCGGCACTGCTTGGGGTGTTAAGCCCATTGGTCAGAGTCGCAATCAGCGTGGCAGTTTGGGTGCCCGGCAGCGCCTGAGCCACGGCAGTGCCACCCTGAACAGTCTGGCCTTGAACAGAGAGATTAAGCGTGCTGCCAACCGCCACGGGCACTGGGCTGGTGGCCTTGAGCAGGGTGCCATCGGCCAGCTGCAAGGTTAAGGCGGCACCGCCCCCTTGGGCGGCGGCGAGGGGCTGGCTGGCCACCACGGTGGCGCTGCGGGGCGGCACAGGGGTGGCAGGGTTGGCGGTAATCTTGGCGGCTGAGGCGGGCAGCACAGGGCTTACAGGCGGCAGCTTGGCGGCCTCGGCGGGGCTGAGGCTGAGCACCAACGGCGGCAGCGCGCTTGGCAGCGGCGGCGCCGTTAAGAGGCTAAGCGGGGGAAGGGACATGGCCGTAGACTACGGGAAAATGAGACGAGCTGAAAGAAAAATGCCATCAGTACTTGTATACTACGAATTAAGACCTATATGAATTTTACTAGCAAAAGCTAGAAACATTCACCCAGCCGGGCCAAGCGATCAATGGCCCGTTGGGGGCACATTTCGCTTGGCCTGGCCATCCAACAGGGGCGCTGCCCCAGGAGCCTGCCATGAACACGACCATGACCGCAATCACCGCCGCCGCCGCCGTCATCGCCGCCGCAGTCAACGCGGGCGACCCGGTCGAACTCCACTTCGATGTGGAGTCGACGTCGCTCCGCGGCGAGGGCTTCCCCTTCGGCGGCTTCGTCCGCCAGAATGGCGTCGTTATCGCCGACTTCTCGGCGATGAGCGCCGAGGGCGCCGCCAAGTGCGGCGACTGGGTCAAGGCGAATGTGCTCCCGCATATCGCCGACATCCCGGTCGTCGAGACCCAGGCCGACCTGCATGCCGCCTTTTGGGCAGTGTACAAGGCCGCGCGGGAGGCCACGCTCGCTGCCTACGGCTGCAAGCCGTGGGAGCTCGCCGGCAAGTTCGTTGTTTTCGGCGACAACATGTGGCCGGTCGAGTCCTCGTTTCTAACCGCCGCCCACGACTGGGCGATGGCGAACGCGGGGGCGGGCGAGTTCGACGGGCCCTACATGCCCATCGACGTGACCTCCGCGCTGGCGGTGCTCGGGTACAACCCCGACCTGCCGCGCGCGGAGG